>JAZUIR010000081.1:0-13799 GCA_045642305.1 Oscillospiraceae bacterium
TGAGTTGGTGCTGGTTGATGCAAATAGGTTGCCAAGGGTTGAGGTTGCTGCAAAGAGCATCGTTAAAGGTGATTGTAAAAGCGCTTGTGTTGCAGCGGCTTCGATTATTGCGAAGGTTACGCGTGATAATATTATGCAAGAGCTTGATGCTAAGTTTCCAAACTATGGTTTTAAAAAACACAAGGGTTATGCTACTGCGATGCACTATGAAAAATTGAACAAGTTCGGTCCTTGTGAGGTTCACAGGCTTAGTTTTTTAAAAAAAGCTAAAAATTTAACTTTACAAAAATTCAGGGGTGGTGTTGGCGAAAAAATTGCTTATGGCTGGTTGAAAAGCAATGGTTTTGCTGTTGTTTTAAAAAACTATTATAGTAGATTTGGCGAAATAGATTTGATTGCAACAAAAAATGAAAACATATTTTTTATAGAAGTTAAGCTTCGAAGTTTTGGTTGTGGCTATGATCCTAAGGAGGCGGTTGTTTTGTCTAAACAGAAAAAAATTATTAGAACGGCAATGGTATTTTTGAGTAAGCACAAAACAGAATTACAGCCTAGGTTTGGAGTTATTGAAATTTTTCGGCGGGTTGATGGAAATTTCACGGTAAATTTTTTAGTGGATGTTTTTCATGTGCAAAACGAATTTGAGGTGTTTGATGGGTTTTAAATTTATTATGAGTTTTTTATGGCAATTGCGTTTGTGTAATTTTGCTTTAGTTTTGTTTATGATTGGTTTAATAGTGGTTTTTATTTAAATAAGAAATTTGGTTGAGAGGTTAAAATGAGTTTGTTTGCAATAGCCGATTTGCATTTGTCGTTTGGGGTTAACAAACCCATGGATGTGTTTTCTGGTTGGAGTGACTATGTTGATAGAATAAAATGTAATTGGGAAGCTAAGGTTAAGCCGGATGACACGGTGGTTGTTGCTGGTGATATATCGTGGGCAATGGCGTTGGATGAAGCTGTTGCAGATTTTAGTTTTGTTGATTCATTGCCCGGTCGTAAGATTTTGCTTAGAGGGAATCATGATTATTATTTTAGTACGCGAAATAAAATGGAAAAGTTTTTTGAGTCTAATGGTTTTAGTAGCTTGAATTTTTTATTTAATAATTCATTTGAATGTGATGGTGTTTCAATTTGTGGAACTCGTGGTTGGGTTAATATGACCGAAAAGACCGAATTTGATGAAAAAATTTTGAAAAGAGAAGCAGGAAGACTCAGGCTTTCACTTCAAAGCGCTGTTTTTGAGCCGATTGTTTTTTTGCACTACCCACCGGTGTTTAGAGAAAACAAATCGGATCAAATATTGAGTGTTTTGAAAGAATTTAAAATTAAAAATGTATATTATGGCCATTTGCATGGGTCGGGTTGCAGGTTTGCTTTAAATGGTTGTTTTGAAGGGATAGATTATAGGCTTATTTCGAGTGACTATTTGAAATTTGATTTGATTAAAATATTTTAATTTTTTGTTTTTCAAATTTTGTTTAACATTCTGAAAATATGTGTTATAATGAAAAAAATTGGTTTAAAAATGATTTTGTTTTGGGGGAGATTAATGAGTTTAGTTAAAAGCAAGAGCGTTGAGGTTAACAAAAGTGAGCTTGAAGTTTTGGTTGATGTTGAAACTTTTCAGGATGCTTGTAGGAAGGCCTATTTAAAAAAGGTTAAACGTATGAACGTTCCAGGGTTTAGGAAGGGTAAGGCTCCTAGAAGGATTATTGAAGAAAGATATGGGGAAGATGTTTTTTTTGATGAGGCAATCAATCTGGTTTATCCTAACGCTGTCGAAGATGCTGTTAAAGAGGCTGGGCTTGATGTGGTTGGTTTTGAGGAGATAGAACCTGTTGAAGCTAGTAAGCAAACTGGTTGCAGGCTTAGGGTCGTTTGTATCCTAAAACCAGAAGTTGAAATAGCAAACTATAAGGGCATAGAAATAAAAAGCAAGGTTTTGCATGCAAATGATGAGGTTGTGGAAAAAGAGCTGAATCGTTTACGTGAACGCAACGGAAGGTTAGTTAGCGTTGAGGGCAGAGCTGCTAAAAATGGCGATGTAGTCACGATTGATTATGAGGGTTTTGTTGATGGGAAAAAGTTTGATGGCGGATCGGCAAAAAACCAGAGTTTAAAACTCGGTTCGGGGCAATTCATTAAAGGTTTTGAGGAACAGGTTGAGGGGCACTCGGTTGGCGACAAGTTTGATGTTAACGTCATGTTTCCTGTTGATTATGGAGTTGATTTGCTAAGTGGTAAGCCGGTGCGGTTTTCTTGTGTGTTGCATGAAATTAAGGTTTTGGAATTGCCTAATGTTGATGATGAGTTTGCAAAAGATGTGAGCAAGTTTGATACGTTAAAGGAGCTCAAGGACGACATTAAGCAGAATATGGAAAAGCAGTTTCAGGCACAGGCTGATGATCATATAGTTTCTGAAATAATGGGTTTTTTGTTTAAAAACGTTGTTGTTGATATTCCTGAGGTTATGATCGAGAATTTAACTGATGATTTGGCTAAGAATTTTGAAGATGATTTGGGTTCTCGCGGTGTAACCCTGAATGATTATCTTGCTGCGACGCGCACTTCTGGTTATGATTTGAAGAATTTGTTTACTGCTCGTGCTCAATATCAGCTCAAAACCGACCTGGCGCTCGAAAAGATAGCGAAAATTGAAAAAATTGAGGTTACTCAGGAAGATTATGATAATGAAAGGCATAATTTAGCCGAGCGGTATGGGGTTGATGTTGAAAAAATTAGAAGCCTTAAGATTTTTTCAGACGATCGACTAAAAGCAGGTTTGCTTAACAGTAAAACTATTGAATTTATAAAAAATAATGCTAAGATTATTGTTGTTGAGGAAAAAAGTGAGATTGAGAATGCTTTGTCTTCCGATTCTGAAAAAGCAGAGAACAAGAAAGACAAGAAAGGCGCTGTGGGTTCTAGTAAGTCTAAGAATTCGTCTGCTGAGGCTGGCAAAAAAAGTGAAGGCGCTGCCAAAAAAGCAAAGAAGAGTTCGTCTTCTAAGGCTGAATCTAAAGTTGAATCGGCAAAGGGTGGTAGGGCAGCCAAGAAGACTTCAACGAAATCGGCAAAGTCAGTTTCAAAAACTTCTTCCACCACTAAAACAACAAAGGCTTCGAAGGTTAATTCTGCAGGGGCTAAAAAAACCAAGACCGATTCCTAGTTTTCCATTTTGAGGTTTTTGCGATTTAATTTATTTATTTTAGTTTCGAGGGGGTTGTTATGATGGCGTTGGTGCCAACCGTTATTGAATCGACTGGGCGCGGCGAACGAGCGTATGATATATATTCGCGCTTGCTTAAAGATAGAGTAGTTATGTTGTCGGATGAGGTTAATGATGTGACCGCAAGCTTGGTGGTTGCTCAGCTTTTGTTTTTGGAAGCACAAGATCCAGAAAAAGATATTCAACTATATATTAATAGCCCGGGTGGTTCGGTGACATCAGGTTTTGCGATTTATGATACTATGAATTATGTTAAGTGCGATGTTTCAACTATTTGTGTAGGGCAGGCTGCGTCTATGGGGGCGTTTTTGCTTAGTGCTGGAGCTAAGGGAAAGCGAATCGCTCTTGCAAACAGCACGGTTATGATTCATCAGCCGTTGGGACAGTTTCACGGCCAGGCCACCGATATACAGATCCATTCTGAGTGGATAGTGAGCATAAAAAAGAGGATTAATGAAATGCTTGCTAAGGCCACCGGAAAAACCCTGGAGCAGGTCACGATTGACACAGAACGCGATAATTTTATGTCGGCGCAAGAAGCGAAAGACTATGGCTTAGTTGACAAGGTTATAGTTTCGCGATAGGAAATTTTTTTGGAGGAAATTATGACTACTGATTCAAAAGGATTGCTTCGTTGTAGTTTTTGTAGTAAACCTCAATATAAGGTTGAACGACTTTTATATGGTGATAATGCCTATATTTGCAATGAGTGCGTTGCGATTTGCAATAAAATGTTGATTGAAGATGGATTGTTTTCTGATGTTAACATAAAATCTGCTTCTGGGAAGATGAAACCTGAGAATAAACCTTCGAATTTGAACAGGTTTTTTTTGAAACCAAAGCAGATTAAAGAGATTCTGGATGAATATGTTATAGGGCAGGATGATGCAAAAACAATCCTTTCAGTTGCGGTATATAATCACTATAAAAGGGTCTTTTTTGCTGACAAGGTTGGAAAAGATGTTGATGATGATGTTGAGTTGCAAAAGAGCAATGTGTTGTTGCTTGGGCCGACAGGTGTTGGAAAAACTTTGCTTGCTCAAACTTTGGCTCGAATTTTGGAAGTTCCGTTTGCTATGGCAGATGCAACAACCTTAACTGAGGCTGGCTATGTGGGCGAAGATGTTGAAAATGTTATTTTAAGGCTTTTGCAGGTTGCTGATTTTGATGTTGAGCTTGCACAAAGAGGCATAATATATATCGACGAAATTGATAAAATCACTCGCAAGTCGGAAAACGCTTCCATAACTCGTGATGTTAGTGGTGAAGGAGTGCAGCAGGCTTTGCTGAAAATTTTGGAGGGAACAGTTTCGAATGTTCCTCCTCAAGGAGGTCGAAAGCATCCAAACCAAGAATTCATTCAGGTTGACACGAAAAACATTTTGTTTATTTGTGGCGGTGCGTTTGAAGGGCTCGATAAGCTAATAGAACGTCGGATTGGAAAGAATCCGGTTATTGGTTTTGGAACTCCAACTAAAGTTAAAAATGAAGAATCTATTGCAGAAACTTTGAGAAGTGTTGAACCGCATGATCTAGTAAAATTTGGAATAATTCCTGAACTTGTGGGCAGGTTGCCGGTTGTTGCTGCTTTATCGCCACTTAATGAAGACGATTTGGTTGAAATTTTAACCAAGCCTCGAAATTCCCTTATAAAGCAATATAGAAAGCTTTTTGCTTATGATGGCATAAAATTGGAGTTCACAGATGAGGCTCTTCACAAGATTGCTAGAAAATCGCTGAAGCGTAAGACTGGAGCTCGTGGGTTGAGGGGAATTGTTGAAGGGAATTTGTCTAAAGTGATGTTTGATGTTCCATCGGAGTCGAATATCGATATGGTTAGGATTACTGAAGATGTTGTTGACGGGGCTAGTTTGCCGGAAAAAATTAGCAAACAGGCTTTGAATTAATTTGATTGATTTATGTTTTGATGGTGGTTGCAAAGAAGATTGCTGAGAAATGATTTTTTTGATAAGGATGGCAAAAATATACGGCTCTGTTGGCAGAAGAGTGTTTTAAATGTTTAGCAATGTTGCGGTTTGGCTATATATTGTTGTGGCTTTAGGATTTTTTGAGGTTTTAAATTTTGTGAGTTAGTTTTATTAAAAAATTTTGTGGAAGTGAAAATTGGGTTTGAAGATTAAAAAGGCAATAATTCCGGCGGCTGGGTTTGGAACTAGGGTTTTGCCGGCTTCGAAATCAACTCCTAAGGAGATGCTTTGCGTTGTTGATAAGCCAGCAATTCAATATATTGTTGAGGAAGCGGTAGAAAGCGGCATAACTGATGTTATGATAGTTATAAGCAGGGGCAAAACTGCGGTTGAAGATTATTTTGATAGGTCACCGGAACTTGAGGAGTTGTTGCGGGCCCGCGGTGATGAAGCGAGGTTGAATCAGGTTTTGGGGGTTGCGAATTTAGCAAACATCTCATATGTGAGGCAGCAACAGGCGCGCGGCTTGGGCGATGCTGTTTTGAAGGCTCGGGCTTTTGTAGGTAATGAGCCCTTTGCTGTTCTTTATGGAGATGATGTAATTAAGTCAAAAAGGCCGGTTTGTGGGCAGTTGTGTGAAGTATATGAACAATTCGGGCTTGGCGTTGTGGCCATAAATAGGCTTGATGTTGATCAAATTGTTCGCTGTTCGTCGCTTGAGCTTAGTTCAATTGGTGAAGGGCTTTTCAAGGTTACTGATATGGTGGAAAAGCCTGGAGTTGATGAAATAATTTCAAATTATTCTATTTTTGGCAGGTGTGTTTTGCCACCTAAGATATTTGATATGCTGGAAAAGGTTCAACCTGGAGTTGGAGGAGAGTTGCAGTTGACTGATGCTATGCGAATGCTGGCGAGAAGCGAAGGAATGATGGGGCTTGATTTTGATGGTAGGCGATATGATATGGGTAATAAGTTTGGAATTTTGCAGGCAAACGTGGAATTTGCGCTCGAGCATGATGAATTAAAAGACGAATTTAGGAAATATTTGAAGGATTTAGTTGCGAGCTTCTAATTTTTTGGTTGACAAAGTCGAAAAAATTAGTTAGAATTAATCGGTTATTAAAAATTTTTTGGTTTTTAAGGTCGTTTTTATTATTGGAGGTGCATTTTTTCAGGTATGTTAAGTTTAAAGCGAAAATATGAAAGCGTCATAATAGTTAGTATAAAATTGTCGGAAGAGAGTATAAAACAGGTTGTTGATAAGTTCAAGAGTTTGATAGTTAAGAATGCAACGTTGATCGATTTTCAAGAGTGGGGTAAGCGTAAGTTGGCCTATCCTGTTGATCACGAGACGGAAGGTTATTATGTTCTTTTTAGATTTGAAAGTGAAGGTGAGTTTCCGGCAGAGCTTTCTCGTCAATATAAAATAGACGCTGCTGTTGTTAGGTTCATGACTGTTTTGGTTGATGATGATGTTTCTGTTGGCAGGTCATCGAGTTCTGATGATGGTGTGGCTGCGGGTGATGCCAAGGTTGATGGCAGCGGCGGAGGCGGAGGTGCTGTTGCTTCTGATGATGGCGGCGGTTTAGGTGAAAAGATTGTTTCGGAATAAAATTGTGGGGAAGTGTTTTTTAGATGATAAACAGGGCTATTATTTTAGGTAGGCTCACTGCTGCCCCTGAGCTTAGGCAAACTCAGAGTGGGGTTGCTGTTTTGTCGTTTACGGTTGCGGTTGATAGTAGGTTTTCTAATCAAAATGGAGAGCGTCAAACTAATTTTATTTATTGTGTGGCATGGAGGCACACGGCGGAGTTCATAAGTAAATATTTCATTAAGGGGCAGATGATTGGAGTGGATGGCAGTCTGCAGTCGCGAAATTATGTTGATAAGAACGGCAATAATCGTAGCGTTTTGGAGCTTATAGTTGAAAATGTAAGCTTTTGTGGAAGTAAGGCTGAAAATGCTGCTGCTAGATCGACAAGGCAAGGTTTTGGGGGCGGTTCTCAGCAGGCTCAATCACGGCAAGGTGTTTCGTTGCAGTCGGCAACAACTGAATCGGATTCTGGGGTTGGCGATGGTGATAGTTTTTCGGTTGGTGATTTGGAGTCGGTAGAAGGTTTTGAGGAAATAGGCACCGATGATTCGGATTTGCCGTTTTAGGTTTGGAAAAATTAATTTGTTGGGAGGTAGCATTGAAAAATGACGTTGGATAAACCAAGAAGGGGTCGCAAAAAGGTTTGTAGTTTTTGTGTTGAAAAGGTTAAGGGAATAGATTATAAGGATGTGGCCAAGCTCAGTCGCTATGTTAGTGAGCGAGCAAAGATTGTTCCAAGGCGGGTTACTGGCACATGTTCGGATCACCAGAGAAAACTGACTGTTGCCATCAAACGAGCTCGTCATTTGGCTTTGATGCCATATGTTGGTGATTGATTATTATTTAAATTTCAATAATTGAATCTGAATAGAATGAATATATTAGGCATGCAGTAGTCTTTTTTTGAGAAAGGTTTTCTATTGCATGCCTATATATTTTAAGCTGAGTTGAATATAATTTTTTTAGGTTTTGCTGTGTTGTTTTGTCGGTTTTGTAGTCTACAATAGTTATTGTGTTGTCGGTTGATTCTATTATTAAATCCACTGTGCCTTGAATGATGACATTTAAATTTTTGCTTGCTAAAGGGTTAATTTTGTTCGATGGAATTTCAAAAATGAAGTTGCGTTCGCGTTCAATTTTTTTAGCATGTTTAATTAAATCAAAAATTTTAGAATTTAGGAATTTGCTAAGTTGATTGGTGTTTAGGCAGTTGGCTTGTTGTTTTGATATTAGGTTTTTTGAAATCAGTCTCATAATTTCGCGGTTTAGGTCGAGTTTTGCAAGTTTGAAGTTTGCGTGTTGCAAGAATAGATGCATGGCATTTCCTATGTCTATTGGATTTGTTGTTTCATCGAAGTTAAGTTTTTTCATGGTTAGTTCTTGTTCGTTGTTTGCTATTTCGCTAACTGACATTTTGGCTGGAATTGTGCAGCAAATGTTGTTTTGTTGGTTGAAGTTTAGTTGGTTTTCAAGTTGTTCTATTAGTTTTGGGCTGACATTTGAGTGTGTCTGGTTGGTTGAATTAGTTTTTTTAAAATCGGTTTGTTGGTTTTCAAAGTTGCTTTTAATCATAATGTTGCAGTCGAATTCTGGTTGGTTGAAGTTAATTTCTTGTTTTTTAAAATATGCGTTTTTGTGTCGTGAAAACCCTGCAAGAAGCCAGTCATAGAAACAATTTTTGCTTCTGCAAAATGAGGCAGAAAATGTTTTTATGGTTGGAGAAATTGCATTTTTAAAGTTTTTTTCGTTGTCGGTTGCAATCAAAAATAGTTTTTGTTTTGCCCTTGTCATTGCAACATATAGAAGCCTTAGTTCTTCGGCTTTGGCTTCATTTTTTTCGTCTATTGCGGCGCAGTTGAACTGCAGTGTGTTATATCTGCAGAGTGTTTCTGGGTTTGAATGTTTCAAACATATTCCAAATTTTTTCGAAACAATGATTGGGTTGTTAAGGTTTTGTTTGTTGAATTTTTTTGAACATGTGGGTAAAAAAACAATAGGAAATTCGAGGCCTTTGCTTTTGTGAATTGTTGTTATTGTCACGGCGTTTTGAGTTTTTGGGTTTGAGATATCTTTAAAGCTTGTATTTATGTCAAATTTTTTGGCTAGTTCTATTTTGTTTAAAAAATCAGACAGGGTTAGGTTAGTTTCATTTTGTTCTAGTTCAATTGACCAATTCAAGAAATTGTGTAGGTTGTTTAAAGTTGCATTTGGGTTGTTAGATTTTAAAAAAATATTGTTGAAAATTTCGTGATTATAGAAATTTTGAATAAGACGTGAAATTGAGATCTCATTTAATTTTTTTTGAAGGTTTGAAATAATTTTTAGAAAAAATTTACATTTTTTGTCGTCGTTTAATTCACTGAAGGCTGTAAACATAGAATTTTTTGATGATTTTGTTTTTATTGCAAGCAGTTCAGTTTCATCAAAACCAAATAACGGCGACATGGCAACTGCGCAGAAAGCAATGTCATCTAATGGGTTGTTTAATAGTTTTAGGGTTGAAATCGTAATATTAGTTTCGTAGGAATTAAGAAAACGGTTTTGTTCATCTGTGAAGTATGGAATGTTTAAATTGTCTAGTTCTTCACACAAAAGCGGGCAAGCTGTTTTGTTAGATCGCAGTAACACGGCAAAATGTTTTGGTTGGCAAGGTTGTTTTTTGTCATCATTCAAAATTTCAAAACCTGTTCCAATCATATGTTTGATTTGATTTGCAACATGTTTCATTTCAAAATTAGTGTTTGAAATGTTGCTGTTGTTTTGCAGAATATGGAACTCGGTTAGGTTGTTTTCGTTTGAGTTTATTTTGTTATTTTCAACAGCAATTAGAGCATCGGTTTTTTTGTAGTTTGCGCCGCCGAATTTTTCTGACATTATTTGCCCAAATAAAAAATTTGTTGCGTTTGTCACCTCAACTCGGCTTCTGAAATTGTGCCGTAAGCTTATTAATCGTTTGCCTTGTTTTAAAAAATCGTTTCTATATTTTAAAAAAATTTTGGGTTCTGCTTGCCTGAAGCGATATATGCTCTGTTTAAAATCGCCAACCATAAACAAATTAGATCCGTAGTTTGATAGAATTCTAAACAAAATTTCCTGCTGTTCGTTTATATCTTGAAATTCATCGATTAGAACTTCGGCAAATTTGGTTTTTGTTTTTTCGCCGAGTGGGGTTAGCTTTGGTTTTGTTGTTTTAAGTTTTTGAGGTTTAATTAAAAGTTTTATAGTTTTTAATAGTAAATCTGAAAATTCCAGTGTGTTGTTTGTTTGTTTTTGTTGTTCTAATTTTTTAGAAAATTTAAAACATAAATTTAAAAGTTTTTTAACAATCGGCGCTTGTTTGTTGCAATCTTGTAAAAATTGTTCATTGGTTGTTAGCAGTTCGCTGGTTGATTGAATCAATTTTTTTGCTGGATTTAAAAATTTTGTTTTCAAAAATTGAGCTAAATCTTTATCGAAATTGTTTGTTTTTGCGTTATGGCGGGGCAGAGGTTCGAAGCTGAAGGCTTCAAGTGTTGAAGAGATTTTGATGTAGGAAGTTTTTTCAATTGTTTGTGTAAGATTGTTTAGTTGAAGTACTGTTTTTTCAAGAATTGGTTTGAAGTTTTTTTGCATAACGGCATCGTCCATGCAGTTTATTGAACTTAAAATTAAGTTTTGCGCTTGACCGATTCGATCTATAATTTCTTGTATTATTGTTTGAGTGAGCTTTGTGTTTTTTTCAAGTGGGGTGGGGTTTTTGAAGGGGTTAATCAGATTTGTAATAAATTGTTCTGGGAATGGGTTTATGCGGCTTTTTTCAAAAATTTGCAAAACAGCATTTTTTAGGCCGTCAAAAGAGTTCAAGCTGAAATAGTCGACAAGGTTTTGGAATTTGTTTGGGTCGATCTGTTGTTTGTTTAAAAAAATTTCATTTAGGGTTTTTTGTTTCATTTCAAAAATTTCTATTTCATTGCCTATTCTAAAGTTTGGCGAAATTTTTGCAGCTTCGAAGTTTTCTTTTAAAAAATTGGAACAGAATGAATCTATTGTTGTTATATTGTTTTTTGAAATGTGTTTTAGTTGTTTTTCTATGGTTAAATTATTCGGAAATTTTTGCAATAGACTGTTTAGTTTGGTTTTGATTCGCAAATATATTTCTTCAGCGGCTGCTTTGGTGAAGCTAACAACTAAAAGATTTTGTAGAGTTAATTGGTTGTTTGGGTTTAAAATTTTGAACAGAATGCGGTTGCAAAGTGTCATGGTTTTTCCGCTTCCTGCTGATGCACAAACTAAAATTGGAGTTTGTTCGGTGGTTATAGCTTTTTTTTGAGACTCTGTCAGAGTTTTTAGTTCTAGCATTTTTAGAATGCGCTCTTCATTAATTGATTGATTCATTTTCAAGCTCCTTTGTAGCTAGGTTGAAAAATTCTGATTTGTTGAGTTTTGAGTTGTGGTTTATTGTTTTAATCGAGTTGGGGTTGCATGTGGTGCAGTAAGGACAAACGCTGCAATTCGTTTGGGTTGAATCGGTTGTTGAACTTGAGCGATGTTTTATGGGTTTAAAATTGCAGTTTTTTATGCATAGCATCATTTTTTTGATTTTTGATTTGATGAATTCAAAAAGAATTTCCAGCTCTTTTTTGTCGATTATTTTGTCGTTTAATGTTGATGTTGTTTTGTTTGGTGAATTTTTGTTAAAAAAAATAAAACTATTTTGAAAAAAACCACCATTTTTAGCTTTTTCGATTTGTTCTTTTGATGGGTTACGCGAGTTTAGTTTGTAGGTGGTAAGGTTTCCTAGAATTTTAATATATGCTATTTCGGAAGGGATGAGTTTTTTTGTTTTGAAGTTGTTTTGTGCAATTGCCATTAAATATATTAACATTTGTAGGTTCAATCCATGAATTAGATTTGAATAGCTTAAAGTTTTGTTGTTTGTTTTATAGTCGATTATTCTGAATAAAATTGAGTTGTTTGAACAGGGTTTTGTGTCGATTCGGTCGATTTTCCCGGTTATTTTAATATTATGGTCGTTTTGAAGTTTAATTTCTAGGTTGTTTGCTTTCGATTTATCGTTTATTTCATATTCAAATTTTTCGGGTTTAAATCCTGAAGATTCAAGTTCAAATTTAATGTTTTCGCAGAGTTTTAGTAAAATTTGACCATATTTTTTCTTAAATAGGAGCAATTGGGTTGCAGGCAGAAAACTATTATGTTTTTGCGATTCAAAATAGGTTTGCATTTGAAATTCTATTTTGGTTTTTAGTTTATTTTGGCTTAGATTTAAAAAATTCGGCAAATGAACAATTTCTTCCAAAATTTTATGAAAACAGATTCCGGCGTTTTGTTTGTTTAGCTCAAATTTTGTTGTTGGTTGAATTTTTAGAATATATTTAAAAAAATAGGAACGGGGGCAGGAAAAAAACTGTTCGATTTGTGAGGGCGAAATGGTTTTTGGCAGTAAAGTTTTGATTTTTTTGTTTTTTTTAATTAAATTTTGTTCGAAAAATTTGATGTTGTTTTTTCTAAAATAGTGTTCAAGCGATTTTGATTCTGTTGTGTTTTTGTTGTGTATTAGTGCAAATGTTGACAGAGCCATTTTTTTTGTGAGGCATTTGTTTAAAAAATTTGAGTAGTTATTTTCGTTTATAATTTCAATTTTGAAAAAATTTTTTAGCGTTTCAATCAAGTGGCTGCAAGGGTTGGTTTGGTCCGCAACAAAAGAAATTAAAAGTTTTTGACTGGCGCTGCAGATTGCTTGATGGGCAATTAGGATGTTGAGCTTGTTTTGTTCCATTAAAGTTTTACCAAAGTATATTTCTAGATTTTTTAGCTTGTTTATGTCGTAATCAGAAAAAAATTGATTGTTTGCAAGTTGATTTTTTGGCAAGTTTGATTCGTTTGCTCCTAAAATTATTGTCATTTTTGGTTCATTTGGAAATGTTCGTTCAATTGAGCCAACCAGTACGCAATTTAGGGTTGGTGGAATTTTTTTGGCATTTAGATTTTTTGCAGTCGTGTTGAATAAAAATTCGAATTGTTTGTGTGTAATCTGTTGATTTTTGGTTGATTTAAAAATTGTTTCCAGTAGTAGAATTAGGCTGTTCCACTGGGTTTTGAAGTTGTTTTGTTCAACCTTGTTTTTAATTTTTTGCCCTATTTTTAGGATTTTTAGCGATTCAATTAGGTTTAATGCTAGTTGTTTTGGGCAGTCTTTGCTGTTTTTTATTTTTTCGATGGTTTGTTTTAGGCATTTTTGGATTTTAATTACAATTTTGAAGTTTAGTTCATTGTTGAGTTCGTTTTTTTGATTAGATTGGTTTTGGAAAAGGAATTTGAAGTTTGAAAAAAAGTTTTTGTGGTTTATGTTCCTTGATCGAATGAAATTTTCAAATGTTGCAACTTCAATCTTTGAAAATTGTGTTAAATTAGTTTTTAGAACAAAAAGACAACAATCAACTAAATGGTTTTTTTGATTTGTTGCGGAAATTAAATTTTTGCAGCATTTGATTAGTAGCATTGAATTGAATGAAATTGGTTCATCTAAAAAAAATGGAATGTTGTATTTTTCTAATGTGCAAATTAGTGGTGTTTTATGGGCATCAAAGTTTGTCGACAGAATTGCTATGTCAGAAAAGGTGGTTTTGTTGGTTCGAGCGAATTTTATTGTTTCAGCAATTGCCCATTCTGTTTCTGAAAAAATGGAAGATGCGGAAAAAATTTTTAGATCGTTTTTATAATTTATATTTTTTTTAAGGGTTTTGTTTTCAAGATTAGGTTCGATTAAAACTTTTTCAACCATTAGCATGGTTTCAGATTTTTTAAGTTTTTTTCTGATTTGAATTGTTGTAGTTTCTAGGTTAAGTTCTTGAGCAATATTTTTTATTTTCGAAATTGTTTCTGTTGTTGGCTGAAATATTTCGCAGTTCGGTTTGTTGAAGAAACAGAAAAAAATGTTTGTTTGTTTCGACATGCTTTTTATAAAATTTAGCTGTGAGTTGCTAAAATATGAAAAATTTGAGAAAAAAATTTCGTTTGTTTTAAAAATTTCAAATTCGTCGCATAT
>JAZUIR010000082.1:0-4268 GCA_045642305.1 Oscillospiraceae bacterium
TGTAAAAAATTATAATCCTCAAAATTTTGATATCCGAAAAAAAGGTGTATAGAGGTACATATACCGCAAGATGATTTACCAAAAGAAATTTACGATATAACAGATGAATTTTCTAGAACGGCTTTTAATATACCCCTAGAAGAAAAAAATTCTAAAATTATCTACAGAAATTTATAAATTTAGATAAAGCTGTTCGTAAACTATAAATCAACAAAAAAGTGTGCTTTACATCAATTAAAAGCACACTTTAAATTTTTTATATACAAACCAGATTCAATGAACCTCCAACCCATGCCGCTGAAAAATTTCTCTGCTTTTCAAAACTTCAGATTCACTCGGCTCAGGCACATCTTCCAAGCTATAAGAATAATTCAAGTTCTTCCATTTATATTCACCCATCTTGTGAAACGGCAGCAACTCAACCTTTTTGACACACGAATATTTTTCAAGAAACTTAGCCAACATTTCAAGCTTTTCAGTTTTTAAGGTGTAGCCTGGCACAAGAACATGACGAATCCACACTGGCTTGTGAACTTCTTCGCAAAAATCCAAAATAGCAATCGCCTTACTAGGAGAAATTCCGCACAACTTAATGCTATCCTCTTCATTCAAGTCCTTAATATCAAGCAACAACATATCACTCTCATTTAACACAGGCATGGCAGCCTCCAACGAAACGCTGCCTGCCGTGTCACATGCTGTGTGAAACCCATAACCATGACACAACCTAAAAATTTCTGCACAAAATTCAGGTTGCAACAAAGGCTCTCCGCCCGAAATGGTAACTCCTCCGTTTTCAATAAAAGGGCTATAGTCTTTAATTTTCTTGGCTATTTCCTGCGCACTCACTACTCTGCCACCATCAACTTTCCACGAATCAGGATTATGACAATATAAACATCTTAGCGCGCAACCCTGAACAAAAACAACAACCCTCACTCCAGGCCCATCAACCGCACCAAAAGTTTCAATCGAATGAATACGACCCTTAACCGACTCGCAACCACTTTTTCTGATTTTCATACTCTCTTCGCCTCCATGTTTTAATATGCTTACTCCTTGTTTAAAAATTAAAATTTACTATGGAAGGTTCGACTAATAACCTCAAGCTGCTGCTCCCCGGTTAGCTTTATAAAATTAACCGCATAACCTGAAACCCTAATCGTGAGTTGCGGATATTTTTCAGGATGAACCATAGCATCTTCCAAAGTTTCTTTCTCCAAAATGTTGACGTTAATATGGTGCCCTGTCTTGCTAAAATACCCATCAAGAACTTGAACCAAATTCTGCTTTTTCTCAACTTCGTTCTTGCCCAAACTATTTGGCACCATAGAGAACGTAAGCGATATTCCATCTTCCGAATAATCAAACGGCAACTTAGCCACCGAAGTCATTGAAGCAACCGCACCATTAACATCTCTTCCATGCATAGGATTGGCTCCAGGAGCAAACGGAACCTTAGCTTTCCTTCCATCGGGGGTTGAACCCGTATTTTTGCCATAAACAACATTCGAAGTTATTGTCAAAATCGACATGGTTGGTGTGCTGTCACGGTAAGCCTTGTGTTTTTTTAGTTTTTCAATAAATTTCTTCTGAATTTCAACGGCAATCGAATCAACTCTATCATCATTATTTCCGAACTTTGGAAAATCACCTTCAATTCTAAAATCGGTTATTATGCCTTCGCTGTTTCGAATAGGAAACACCTTTGCATATTTAATCGCACTCAAACTGTCAGCCACAACCGAAAGCCCAGCTATTCCGCCTGCCATGGTACGATATATATTGTCATCATGCAACGCCATCTGAATTTTTTCATAGCAATACTTATCATGCATATAGTGAATAACATTCAAAGTGTTTATGTAGAGTCGAGCTAACCATTCACACATTTCATCATATTTTTCCATAACCTCATCATATTGCAATTGACCATCACCAACCGGTGTGGTTTTAGGGCCAACCTGAACACCATATACTTCATCCTTGCCTCCATTCATCGCATAGAGCAACGCCTTTGCCAAATTACAACGAGCTCCAAAAAATTGCATCTGTTTGCCGATTCGCATTGGTGAAACACAGCAAGCAATCGCATAATCATCACCTAGTCTAACCCGCATAACATCATCATTTTCATATTGAATCGCAGAAGCTTTGATAGAAACCGAAGCGGCGTAGAGCTTAAAAGCCTGAGGCAAATTCTTTGACCACAAAACAGTCAAATTAGGTTCTGGAGCCGGGCCAAGGTTTGAAAGCGTGTTCAAAAACCTAAATGACATTTTAGTTACCATATGGCGCCCATCAACACAACAACCTCCAATAGATTCAGTAACCCAGGTTGGATCGCCTGAAAAAAGCTCATCATAAGCAGGAGTACGTAAAAATTTAACAAGCCTCAGCTTCATAACAAAAGCATCAACAAATTCCTGAATTTGTTCCTCAGTGAATTTTCCGTCTTTTAAATCCTGTTCAGCGTAGATATCAAGAAACGTTGAAACCCTGCCAAGCGACATAGCAGCCCCATTTTGATCTTTAACTGCAGCCAAATAAGCAAAATAAACCCACTGAATCGCCTCCTGTGTGTTGTTAGCTGGCTTAGAAATATCGAACCCATACTTTGAAGCCATGCTTTTTAGAGCCTTTAAAGCCTTAATTTGCTCGGCCAATTCCTCACGCTGACGAATTATTTCCTCATCGAACACATCAACATCAAGCTCTTCAAGCGACTTCATTTTTTCCTCAATTAATCTGTCAACTCCATATAAAGCAACTCGCCTATAATCACCAATAATTCTGCCTCGACCGTAGGCATCGGGAAGCCCGGTTATTATTTTATAGTGACGAGCAGCCTTCATTTCTTTTGTATACGCATCAAAAACTCCATCATTATGAGTTTTACGATGACTAAATATTTCAGCAACACGCGGGCTAAGCTTCCGTCCATAGGCCTTTAGCGAACTTTCAACCATTCGAATTCCACCGTATGGCATTATGGCCCTCTTCAAAGGCTGAGAAGTTTGAAGACCAACTATTAATTCATTCTCCTTGTCTATATATCCAGGTTCGAACGCATCGATGTTTGAAATGGTTTCAGTATCTATATCAAGGACTCCACCGGCTTCATGCTCTTTTTTTATTAGTTCCTGCACCTTAGAAAAAACCTTTTTCGTGCGCTCGCTAGGCCCTTTTAAAAAACTCTCATCACCATCATAAGGAGTATAGTTCAAAACTATAAAGTCTCGAACGTCAATTTCCTTATTCCAATTTCCACCATTAAATTCCATCAATAAAGCCTCCTAATTTTTTTATTTTCTCTCCTACAATAATGATATGCAAAAATGATATGCAAAAAAACAAAAAAATATGAAAAATTAAAATCTGTTTGTTATTTCGCCATCATTCTACAACCAAGAATCAAGGTTATTATATGCCCTAATATTGCAAAAGTCAACGTAAAATTTATATTACATTTAACTGGAAAGTTATTTCAAATTAAATCAAAATCAACCCAAAATTTTAGACAAACCCTTTGAAAATCAACTTTTTCATGATACGATAATAATGCGACTAGCAAAAACCCACTTAAATTCAAACATTAAAATTTGGCTAAACCAAAGCAAAGGCATGATTACTTATAAGATGATTAGCGCAATTATTCTAGCAGCAGGCAGAGGTTTTCGAATGGGAAACATTAAAAAACAATTCTGCAAAATAAACAATGAATTCGTCATAAACTACAGCATAAAAGCCCTTATAAAATCAAATGTAGACGAAATAATCATAGTTGCAAACCCAAACGATTTTGATTTTATAAGAAAAATAACTAAAAAATTCGAAACTCAAACAACAATAAAATTGGCAGAAGGTGGTTCAACCCGAAGCCTTAGTGCGCAAAACGGTTTTTTTGCCTGCAATAGCTCACAAAATGATTGTGATATAGTTTTAATTCATGATGCTGCTCGCCCGTTCGTTAGCCATTGTCTCACCAAAAAACTAATTAACGCAGCACAAAAAACCGGAGCTGCCACCCTTGCAAACTTTGCAACCGACACGATTAAAACAGCTGAAAATTTTAAAATAGTAGAAACACTTGATCGCAACAAAATCGTTTTAATTCAAACTCCGCAAGCATTTTTTAAAAAAATCTATGCCAAGGCCCTAAAATTTAGCAAAAATTCGCTCAAAAATTTCGTTGACGACTGTCAATTGGTTGAACAAATTAAAACACCCATTTCGATTATCGAAAGCAACAAACTAAATTTTAAAAT
>JAZUIR010000083.1:0-6749 GCA_045642305.1 Oscillospiraceae bacterium
AATCATTCTGTGTACTTAAGGAGGGACAATATAATTTGACAACTAAACCCTCCCATTTAAAATCCAACAATAGGAGCCTACAAAATAACAATATGTTCTTAAGGCCAAAAACTAGATTGAATAAGCAATATATCATAAAGAAACCTATATTTCAAAGCAATCAATTCATAAGCTACATAGTTTTTGATGAAGAAATAAACTGTGAAATGGTTTTAAAAGAATTTTTTCCAAAATCACTCGCATTACGTGATCAAAACAACAAAGTTACTGTTGCTAAACTAGAAAATGATTCCAAATTTACAAAATGCAAAAATAATTACTTCAAAATTTTTAATATGATGCGAAAATTTCGCGTGTCGCAAAACACGATAAAAATATTTTCAAATTTTGTCGAAAACAACACTATTTATTGCGTTCAAGAAATTCCGAAAGGCCTAACTCTAAGAACTTTTCTATCCAACAACTATGGAGAATTAAACTGGCAGCATCATAGCAAAATGTTTTTAGAACTACTAAACTTCCTACAAAATTTACACGACAACAATATTTTACATTGCGGACTCAGTCCAGAAACCATTTTGGTGCACAACAACAAACTTAAAATAATCGATTTTTCTAATGCTATTATTGATTCACAAGTTTTCGTTGTTCCTCCAAAATTGCACGACGGCTACGCCCCAATCGAACAATATAACAATAATTTAAAGCTTGGAACATTCACCGACGTATATGCTGTTGCCGCCATAATATATAAATCCTTAACCGGAACAAAACCAGTAAGTTCAATTTCGCGCACACTTAACGACAACCTTATTCCACCTAAAAATCTTAATGCAAGCATTCCAAAAAACATTTCTGTTTCAATAATGTCAGCATTGGTCTTATCATCTAAACTTAGAACTCAAACCATAAAAGATTTTTTTGACGACTTAACTGCCAAATCTCGTGACTACTACAAAAACTTTCATGAAAACAATCATCATTCCAAAAAAATAAATTCAACATCTTCACAATCATATCTTGAACCTGAAAACCAAACCTTTCATATAAGCGAACACATAAACACAATCGAACCCATAAAGAAAAATAATTTAAAGAAAAAAAAATGCAAGAAACCATCAAAACCACAAGCAGAAGAAATTCCAACTCACAGCTTAATTTTCACTGCTATGTTAATTTCTAGCAGCATCGTGTTGTTCACTGCAGCCATAATGATTTTCATAATTTTTCATCATAATTTATTCTGAATTTGGTTAACATAATCAAAAAAATTGGTGAACCCGGCAAAACGAGCTCACCAACTCAGCTTTTATATATGAACCCATTTAAGTCGCATTTAAATTCAATCAGATTCGTTCGAATGACCGTTCTCATCGTCGCCATAATCAAACTCAAGTTCGCGTTCACAGTTCGGGCAAATAACCGTGGCTTCACTAAAATTATCATCCTCCAAACAAATTACCTGCTTGCAATATGGACAAAACACCTCATATTTCTCATTATTTCTCACATCATCGCCATCTTCTTCGTTGTCGCCACCGCCGTCACCGCCAACATATTCATCGTGAACGTTATAATCACCATCACAATCTCCATGATTACAACTACTGCAACTTCCGTGCCCACCATGGCCTTTATCGTTTTCATTAGCACAATCACAACCACAAACTGCTCGCTCAACCTCGCCCAAATCCTCATCTAATTCATATATCAATTCCTTATTCTCACAACAATCTACCTTTAATTTTTCAACTTCATCAGCAATATCTTTAATCAAATCAACCATAACTTCAAAAATCTTAGTTTCTTCAGCTGCCTTATCTAATTTCACTCCCTCAAATAAACCCTTCAAATAAGCCGCTCTATCCTTCAACTCCACAAAATTCAACTCCTTAAATCAAAAAATATTTCACATAGCTACAACCTAACCGGCTACTTTCACAATAAATCCTAATCCACATTAACAAACCGCCTTGCTGTTTATTAAAAACACAACATCAAAATCCTACACCCGCTCAACATATTCTCCTGTACGTGTATCTATTTTAATGACATCACCTTCGTCTATGAAAAGAGGAACCCTAACAACAGCACCTGTCTCTAAAGTTGCTGGCTTTGTCGCATTAGTTACCGTGTTGCCCCGAAAGCCCGGATCAGTTTTATCAACAACCAACTCTACAAAATTCGGCGGCTCAACCCCAAAAACTCTGCCCTTAAAAATTAAAACCTTAACCTCCATTTCCTCTTTAACGAACCTAAACCCATCACCCAACTGACTTTCATCAACAGGAACCATTTCATAGGTTTCCAGATCCATAAAATATTTTAAATTACCTTCTGAATAAGAATATTGCATTGTCTTCCTGTCTATGTAAGCAACAGGAAACTTCTCATTCGGGTTGAACGACCGCTCAAGCACCGTGCCAGTAACCACATTTTTGATTTTTGTTCTCACAAAAGCAGCTCCCTTGCCTGGTTTAACATGCTGAAACTCAACTACCTGAACAACATTACCATCCATTTCAAAAGTTAAACCATTTTTAAAATCACCAGCCGAAATAACTTCACTCATTAAACCAAACCCCCAAACAATCTTAAAACACAAGTTAATTTTATAGTAAACATTGCAAGTTTGCAAGCTATATTTATAAACAAAGCAAATTTTTAGGGCTTTTTGTTAAATCAACAACTCCAGTTTTTTTAACTAAAATTAAATCTTCTATTCGAACACCAAACTCTCCCGGAAAATATAGCCCCGGCTCAACAGTTATAACATTATCCGGTTCAAACTTATTCCTGCTTTTAGGCGACAAAATGGGCTGCTCATGAACCCTTATTCCAACACCATGACCCAATCCGTGACCAAACTCTTTTTCATAACCAAATTTTTTAAAATAATTTCGAGCAATAAGATCAACCTCACTGCAACCCCTACCTGCTATTATTGAATCTATCGCCATTTGTTGAGTTTTTAAAACCAAATTATAGATCTTTTCCTGAAACGATGAAGGTCGACCTAAACAAACCGTCCGAGTCATATCACTGCAATAGCCGTCAACAACAGCACCAAAATCCATAATTATAAAATCACCACTTTGCAAAACCTTATCACTTGCATGCCCGTGCGGCAAACTTGTTCTTCTGCCCGACACAACAATAGTTTCAAACGCTAGACCATCTGCCCTACTCAAAATTAAACTATTAATTTTTCGTGCAATTTCTAATTCACAAACTCCTGTAACTAAATAATTCAAAATTTCAGAATAAACCCAATCAGTGACCCGTTGAGCAGAAACAATTTTGCTAATTTCTTCATCAGTTTTAATTGCCATTTTCATCGCAATTTTTTCATCAAGCTCAAAACTAAGCTCAAAACTTAAATTTTTAAAATATTCTTTTATCTTATCAAAACTTCGAACAAACAACCCCTCCGACGCAACAGCAACTATTGCACCGTCTTTTAAACCAGAAACCCTTTCAAATTCAAGCTTAAAACTGTCACACCGAACAACATTACAATTTTTTGCAGAATGTTTTGCCATTTCGAAATAACGAAAATCAACAAACAAAAATGCCTCTTTTCGATTAAAAAATAAAACCCCATCGGTTGACCAAAACCCTGTGAAATAGGCCCTAAGCCTTGAATCAAAAATTAAAATCCCGTCATATTTAACACTCAAATTTTCAAACAAATCTAATTTCAATTTCAAGAAACCACCTAACATATAACTTGAATACTCCGCATAATTTGTTCCACAAACGATGTTTAAAAAACAACCATATTAGTTCATAGTTTTAATTCACAAACTCAAATCATATTTTTTAGAGCAAACAAAGCCAAAAAATAACTATATTTTCCAAAGCCCGAAATAGTTCCCGCACACACCGGCGAAATAATCGATTTAGACCTAAAATTTTCTCGAGCAAAAATGTTAGAACAATGCACCTCAATGCAAGGAATATGAATCGATGCTATAGCATCACGAATCGCCAAACTATAGTGACTATAGGCTCCTGCATTTAAAATTATCGCCTCCACTGCTTCACGCGACTGACCAATAGCATCAACAATTTCACCCTCATGATTCGTCTGAAAAATCTCACAATCAAAATTAAATTTTTTTGCAAAAGACGTTATCTGCTGATTTATTGACATTATGGTTTCTTTACCATAAATCGAAGTTTCTCGCACACCCATCAAATTTATATTTGGCCCATGAATTATTAGAACCTTTTTTTTAATAAGCTTGTTTTTCAATTTAAAATCATCTCCTAAACTCAAACATTCAAAAAACTTTCATAAATTTTCTTCATAGTTGCTGCATCTTCAGCCTGAGTTCCTGCCGACTCACAAATAAAAACCGGGCTCAGATTCCAACCAGCAATCAACTGCGCTAACGGCTCAAATCGCGGCCCAAAAACCTCGTCAGCAAAGGTTAAATGCTTTTTCTCTCCACCAACCAAACTATATTCTATTTTAGAAAAATGAGCATGAAACCTGCTCAAAACCTCGAACCCCAACTCATTTTCTATGGAATTCAAAATATGTTCATAATCATCTTTTGTTTTTAGACCACCAAAAGTTCGTGCATTCAAATGGCCAAAATCAACACAGGGAACTAAATTCCCACCAACTTTACACAATTGCAAAACCTCGTCTAATGTGCCTAGCTGATTGATTTTTCCCATCGTTTCCAGGCAAATTTGAACACGACTTAAATGCTCATTATCTAAAGCATCACACACCCACATCAACGTTTGCTTGGCAAATTTTAGTGCGTCGGCTCGATCCAAATTCCTGCACGAACCCGAGTGAACAATAACCCTGCTGGCTCCAATTTCATTTGCAAGTCTTGCCGTCTTTAGAATATATTCTACGCTGTTTTTGCGCTTTTTTTCATCAACACTCGATAACGAAATATAGTAGGGCGCATGAATAGAAAAACTAAAACCTAAAAGGGAATCTTTCAACTCAGCCTTCTTTTTCTCCGATATTCTAACACCCATGCCGCATTGCAACTCATAGGCCTTTAACCCAAACGAATTCAAATAGGCCTGCAAACTTAAATTTTTTTGCTTCTTAAAACTTTCGGAACTGCCCGCCGGGCCAAACACTGCTCCCATAAAACTTATTTTCCTTTTTTAACTTTAACTTCATCCTTTATTCTACTTATTCTGCAACGTCGAACTATATACCCTTCTAGCCATCTTTTAATTTTAAAGAACAAACCTCGCTCTTCAAAAATCGGCGCTATAAGAAAAGTTCTAAAACCCTTCAAATTTCCGGCAACAACATCAGTAAAAATTTGATCACCAACAACTGCGATTTTATTTCTAGAACACTTAAGCTTTTTAGCAGCACGATTCAACCCAAAAGTTAGCGGTTTACAGCTAAAAAAAACATAATCAAGCTGAAGTTTTAACGCAAAAGGTTCAATGCTCTTTTTAAAGTTATTGGAGGCAATAACCATGCGAATTCCCGCTAGCTTCATAGAATTCACCCAGCAAATCACCTCATCACATGGAACAACACTGCCGCAGGCTCTTAATGTATTATCAACATCTAATATTAGAGCTTCAATGCCTATTTTTTTCAACAAACTAGGGGTTATATCAAAAAGCGAATTTAAAAATATATCGGGGAAAATCATAAAACTGCAAACTCCAAAAAATAAATTCAAATATATGTATATATATGAGAAAATGAAACAATACATTTAATCAAAATCAAAAGCCCGAAAAAAATTCGAGCTTCCACAACCAAAAACTATTTCGACTTACGTTTGCGAGCGGCTTCCGATTTTCTCTTACGCCTAACCGAAGGCTTAACATAATGATCCCGTTTACGAAACTCTGAAAGCACCCCAGCCTTAGCGCACGATTTTTTAAATCGCCTCAATGCACTCTCGAGTGTTTCATTTTCTTTAACATGAATTCCTGGCACTTAAAATTCTCCTTCCTCTTGCTCCTAAACAGAGGCTATTTGCTCGATTGGCTCACTAAACCAAACGAAAACTCCACGCTGTAATTATAATATATTACTGAAAACAAGTCAAGTTTTAAATTTAAAATTTAAACAAATTTCAACCCAAAACTACACCCTATAAATTATGCAATTTTCACCATTTTAAACAAAAAACGTAAGTTTTATTAAAATATTTTTTTAAAACACAAAACTTGAACCAACAACCAAGTTTTTGCTATAATTTTTTTGATAATTAATAATAAAAGCAAAATCACCGCAAAATTGGAGTGCAAAACAATGATTTGTTTTTTAATAGGAACCCAAAATTGCCATTTTTTCAGTGAACTAACCGAAATCTTCAAGTCAACAAAAAACAAAAAAATAATTCTAATAGTTCCTGAACAACATTCATTCTATGCAGAAAAAAGAATGATTAAAATTTTCAGACAACTCAAAATTGAAATAGAAGTTTTGAGCTTCTCAAGATTAACACACAAAATTTTTAGCTCATTCGGGCAACCTCAAAAAATAGTTGCACAAAAAGCCGATAAAATAGCAACACTAAATCTTGTACTTTTCAACTTAAAAGACAAACTTCCAACCTACAACTTTTTAGTAAACAAACCCAACTTTGCCGAATTGCTACTTAAAACAATAGAACAGGTGAGAAATAATCATCCAAACTTTTTAGAACTAAAAAACAAACTAAAATTCCTGCAAAATAATAACCTAAAACTTAAAACCGAAGAATTTTTTTTAATATACAAAACATACTGCTTAAAAC
>JAZUIR010000084.1:0-9746 GCA_045642305.1 Oscillospiraceae bacterium
CTGCCACAAACTCAGCTAACAAATTTGGCAGTTTAAAAATAACAATAGAAATTACTAACTTAACCAAAAACAAACACACATTCAACATTCCAAGCCAATTTACTCTAATATTTATCATAGAAAAAAATGTTAAATTCATACCTGGATATGTAGCAACGAAAACAAAAATCAGCGACAAATTTAAAAACACTATGTTGGTTGAACCAGCAACAAAACCAACCATAGTCGTACATAAAAAACCAAAGATATAATAAAAAGTAAGCTTTGATGCACCCCAATGAATCTCTAAACTATTGCTTATGAAATTTAAAACATAGACATATATGAATGCTAGAACAAAATTAATTTTAGGTAACAAAAAAATATAGGTGAAAATTCGCCAAACCTCACCTTTAAAAATCAAATCTTTGTTAAACTCAAGAATAGAAGAAATAAGAACAGTCTTAGAATTTATCCTCAAGGCAAGTTCCGCAAAATATATTATGCCAGAACATAAGATCACATAGAACATCAAATTCGGAATACGCATCCATGAAAACTTCTTTTGAACCTTATTAAAATTAACCAACATTTCAAAACTCCATATTAATTTTATGCCAAAAACAAATCAAACCCTAAACATCAACAATTCCTTCAAAAACCAAAACAGCTTCTCCTGTTAAAAAAACTGAATCTTTAGTAACTTCAACCTTCAAAATTCCTCCCGGCAAACTAACCTTAACAACCTCGTTCAACCTGCAAAAACCATTCAACACACCAGCAACAACCGAGGCAGATGCACCAGTTCCACACGCTAAAGTAGCCCCACTACCACGCTCCCAAACCTTCATCCTAAATTCACTGCTGCTCAAAACTTGAACAAATTCCGTATTTATACCATCAGGAAACAAATCATTTGTTTCAAACTTAGAACCCAAACCACACAGGTCAATCTGCTGCAAATTTTCACAAAACACCACACAATGCGGATTACCCATCGAAACGCAGGTTATTTTAAAAGTTTGATCATCAATTTTAAGCGGATAGCTAACCAAAGGTTTGCTAAAATCACCAGCGACCGGAATATCAGCAGGATCAATCGAATAAGCCCCCATGTTGACCCTTGCAGATTTAACCTTGCCATTTTCCTTTTGAACCTCAACAATTTTGATGCCGCTCAATGTTTCCACATTAACAACATCGCCCTTAACAATTCCACCATCAACCACAAACTTAGCAACGCAACGAATAGCATTACCACACATCTTTCCTTCGCTGCCATCAGCATTAAACATTCGCATCTTAACATCAGCAACATCTGATCTGCAGATTAAAACAATTCCATCGGCTCCAACACAAAAACGCCTTCTCGACAGAAATTTAGAAATTTCACCAGGATTTTTTAACTCATTTTCCAAACAATTAAAATAAATATAGTCGTTACCACAACCATGCATCTTGCTAAAAGATAACCTCACAAACTCACCCTTCAAAAACATTACTTCATGCACATTTGTTTTTTCTATGCGAATACAAAACGAAATTCATCTACATAAAAAAACTAAATTTTATTAAAACAATTTTCATTTACCCCTAAAACTAATAAAAAAACTTAACTTCGAATTCAAATGTAATTTAAATAGAATTCACAAACACAAAAACCCATTAATCTAACACATCCTCAAAACTTCTTAAAATTCCTGAAAAATAAAAACATTTTAACGACCACCGCAAACATAATCTAATAACCACCAAAGATAGTTTAGCGATCACCTCAACAGTCTGTTAACATTTAACATTTTAAACTAAATTTTAACCCGAAACAATGGCAAAAACAATAAAATTTTTAGCCCAGTTTGGTTTTTCCACCCATATATTTTTGCAAAACCTCAGGCAAATCCACCGTTCCATCTTGTTTATAATTATTTTCCAAAAACCCTATCAACATTCGAGGAGGCGCAACAACCGTGTTATTAAGCGTATGCACAAAATATCTACCATCATTTCCCTTAACTCTAATCTTAAGTCGTCGTGCCTGCGCATCACCCAAATTTGAGCAACTTCCAACTTCGAAATATTTCTTTTGACGTGGCGACCAAGCTTCAACATCTATACTTTTAACCTTCAAATCGGCCAAATCCCCCGAACAACATTCTAGAGTCCTAACCGGAATATTCAAACTGCGAAAAAACTCAACAGTTATGTTTAACATCTCAAAAAAATAACTCATGCTATATTCAGGTTTACACAAAATCACCATTTCCTGCTTTTCAAACTGATGAATCCTATAAACCCCTCGCTGCTCTATTCCATGAGCACCAACTTCCTTCCTAAAACACGGTGAATAGCTAGTCAATTTAATTGGCAAATTTTCCTCAGGCAAAATAACATCCAAAAACCGACCTATCATAGAATGTTCACTTGTTCCAATCAGATAAAGATCTTGTCCTTCAATTTTGTACATCATATTTTCCATTTCACTAAAACTCATAACACCATCAACAACTTCACTATGCACCATAAAAGGCGGTATACAATAAACAAAACCTTTATCTATCATAAAATCACGAGCATATGACAAAATTGCAGAATGCAGCCTTGCTATATCACCGGTTAAATAGTAAAACCCAGCTCCACTGGTTTTGCGTGCACTATCCAAATCTATTCCACTTAATTTCTCCATTATGTCGACATGATAAGGAATTTCATAATCATAAACCTTAGGTTCACCAAACCTTTCAACTTCAACATTTTGCGAATCATCCTTCCCAATTGGAACAGAACTGTCTATTATATTTGGAATCAACATCATAATTTTCTTTATCTTATCAAACAAATCGTTTTGAACTTTTTCTAAACTTTCCAATTTTGAATTTATTTTTGAAACTTCATCTTTTGCTTCCTGTGCCTCTTGATTTTTTCCACCACTCAAAAACAATCCAATTTGTTTACTTATTTTCGTTCTATTTGATCTAAGTTCATCAATTTCAATTTTTTTGCTGCAATAATCATCATAAAACTCCAAAACTTCATCAACCAAATGAATCTTATCATCTTGAAATTTTGCCTTAATGTTTTCCTTAACCTTTTCAGGATTTTTTTTAACAAATTTTATATCTAACATCGTTTAAACCACCTTTTATTTTCTTTTATTTTAATAAACAACATCAACTACAAACCAAAAACAAAAACATCATCTTCTAACATTTGCAAGAACATATGCCATAGAAATCAAATCATCACGATTATAAAAATCAATTATTAATCTGCCTTTTTCACCACTCACAACCTCAATTTTAACATTACGCCTAATTTCAGCCTTCATAGATTGTTCTATTTCTTGATATATTTTATTATTTGATTCATTTTTTTTATTTTTTTTCACACTCTTTTTAGAAACACAAAGCCTTTCTAATTCCCTAACACTCAAACCATTTTCAATCGCCTTTTGCGCCAACTTTTTCATTAAACCCACTTCAGACACCGCAAGCAAAGCCCTCGCTTGTCCTTCTGAAAGCTGAAAATTTTCAACAAACCTTAAAATTTCTTCTGGCAAATTCAACAACCGAATTGAATTTGCCACCGCACTTCTTGATTTTCCAACTTTTTGTGCAACTTCTGCCTGCGTTAAACCATATTTTTTTATTAAAACTAAAAAACCTTTTGCTTCCTCTATCGGATTAAGATTTTCACGCTGCAAATTTTCAATTAAAGCAAACTCTGTTGAAATTTGATCACTTAAATTTTTAACTATTGCCGGTATTTTTTTAAGCCCTGCAAGCTTCGACGCACGAAATCGTCGTTCACCAGCAACTATCTCAAATTTATTATTTCCTATTTTTCGAACAACAATAGGCTGAAGCAAACCATTTAATTTTATCGACTCACTCAGATTTTTTATAGATTCCTGATCAAAACAATAACGTGGCTGACTATGATTAGGTTTAATCTGTGACATAGGCAAAACCACCATATCACCATCTTGTTCCTGTGCACCACTTTCAACCATATCACTCAAACCTACATCTGCAAAAAGCGCTTCAATTCCTTTACCAAGCCCATTTTTTCTAGTCATTATTTCTATTAAACCCCTTTTATTTTTTAGTTTACTAAAACTCAAACATAGGAACTTAAAATTTCCTTAGCCAGGCTTTCATAGGTTAAAGCCCCTTTTGATCGTCTGTCATAGTAGGAAACCGGTTCACCAAAACTAGGAGCTTCTGATAATCGAACATTTTTTGGAATAACCGTTTTATATATCTTTCTAGAAAAATATTTTTTTAATTCACTAACTATCTGCATTGTGAGTTTCAACCTACCATCAAACATGGTGAGCAACACTCCTTCAATTTGCAAATCAGGATTATATAACCTTTTAACCTGCCTAACCGTGAACATAAGCTGCGACAAACCTTCAAGTGCATAATATTCACATTGAAGTGGAATCAAAATACTATCGCTTGCAGTCAGTGCATTTAAAGTTAAAATTCCTAAAGACGGCGGACAATCAATAAATATAAAATCATAGTTTGTTGAAATTTTTGAAATTGCGTTTTTAAGCAAAAACTCTCGATTTTTAACATCAACCATCTCAATTTCGGCAGCAGCCAAATCAACCTTAGCTCCAATAAGATCTAAATTTTTGAAATGTGTGTGTAATATTGCAGAATTCGCTCGATTAGCATTAACTAGAATATCGTAGGTTGAAACATTAAGCTGCTTTTTTAAAACACCAAGCCCACTTGTTGAATTACCCTGAGAATCAAAATCCACCAACAAAACTTTTTTATTTTCTATGCCAACAGCAGCCGCTAAATTCACAGCTGTTGTGGTTTTTCCAACACCGCCTTTTTGATTAACCACAGATATTATTCTGCTCAAAAAACATGCCTCCAAAATTACGTAACATTAAAAACTATTAAAATTTTAACATCAAATCCTAATTAAATCAATAGAATTTTTAAATATTCGTTTTAATACTTTAAAATTTTAACTGTAAAAAAACAAAAAACACAAAACAAAACCATATGTTTCACATGAAACATATAGAAAAAGCACTTCATCTTTGAAGCGCTAAATTCAAATTATTTCTCATAAAACTAACTATATCTACACACCAACCCTAATATTAGTACTCGATTTTTGTGAATTTGGAATCTTAACTATATATGTAACATAATCACCAGTTTCTTCCTTACGAATCTTTGCTTTAACTCCAGCTTTGCGCATTATTTTCACAGCATTATTTATAGTATTATAAAAAATCTTAACGTCTTTAATCACCGGAATAAACTTTAATCTTCGCTTTTTCTTAGAACTTAAAAAATTATCAACATAACTTTCAGTTTGTTCCACATTAAATTTTTTTTCCACGATAACATTCAAAACTTTATCAACATCTTCACTATTTTCAATTTTTAGAAGCGCCCTAGCATGACGTTCGGTTAAACCTGCTAGCAATATTTTTTGCTTCTGATCGCTAGAAAATTTCAAAATCCTAAGCTTATTTGCTATAGTTGATTGAGCTTTCCCAAGTCGCAACGCCATTTCTTGCTGAGTAATCTTCCATTTGTCGATTATTTTGCTAATTGCAATCGCTTCTTCAAAAAAATTTAAATTTTTTCGTTGTAAGTTTTCCATAAGTGCTAAAATTGCTGATTGTTCTGAACTCGCCTTCAAAAATATACACGGAACCTCCGTCTTGCCTGCAAGTTGAGCTGCCTTAAGCCTTCTTTCACCAGCAACAAGCTCATTTTTTCCTTCACTGTTTATTCTAACAATTAAAGGCTGCAAAATTCCATTTGCCTTAATGCTTTCTGCCAAATCTTTTAAATCTTCACGGACAAAAATAACCCTTGGTTGATTTGGATTTGCCACAATATTTTTTATTGGAAGCGAAACAACATTGTTCACAACTTTCTCTTTACAAAAAAATTTCATAGAACAAACCTTCCTTTAAATTTTCAACATTTTTAACCCAAAAAAAATTATAACAAATCAAATCTGAAAATTTCAACACAATTTCATCGCATGAAAAACCAAAATATCTCATATTTCAACAACCTATAGTGCACATTTTAAAATTTTTGAATTTATCCTAGGATATTTTGTCGGTATCTGCGATATTTTATTCACCAAAACTATTACCCTTTCTAATTTTTCTCCATTACCACACAAAATTTCAAACTTCTTAATTTTAAATATTTTTCCACCAAGTTCTTTCAACGCATTTTCTGCATAACCTAACTCTTCAACAAAATTCTTTCCTTTCATAGCAACAAAAAAACCACCAACCTCAACAAAAGGTAAACAATATTCAAGTAACCTGTTCATTGGAGCCACTGCTCTTGCGACAACAAATCTAAACTTTTCCCTGAAATTTTTCTGTCTTCCAAAATCTTCTGCTCTGCCATGATATGCTCTACAATTTAAACCAAATTTTTTCGCAACTTCTTCCAAAAATCGAACTCGTTTACCCAAACAATCAATTTGAATAACACTCAAATCAGGTCGCTTAACAGCAATAGGCACAGAAGGAAACCCAGCACCCGATCCAACATCTAAAAAATTTGAACCAAAATCAAAATTCACTAATTTTTCAACAACTAAACTATCAACAAAATGTTTAACAACAAACTCATTCAACTCAACTATTCTAGTTAAATTAAACTGCTCATTTTTATGTAATAAAAAACTATAAAAATCCATCAAAATCTTCGCACAAGATTCATCAACTTCAATTTTGTTCAACCTGCACGCTTCAACTAAAATTTCAGTTTTATTCATCTGCTCAACCTTTTTCAACACTTTTTCTTTTTTGAAATGTTTCATATTAATCAAAAAATTTAAATTTTTCTGTTCTGTTTCAACCACACTAGCAACACTGTAATATCTGATGGATTAACCCCAAAAATTCGTGAAGCTTGACCTAAACTAGATGGTTTAACCTTGTTCAGTTGCTGCCTTGCTTCAGTTTTTAAGCCTTCTATTTTAAAATAATCTGTTTCAGGCGGCAACCTTAAACTTTCTAACCTAAAAATTTGTTCAATCTTCTTCTGCTGTTTTAAAACATATCCTTCATATTTCACCTCAACTTCAATACGTTCAACCTGACTAATCGAAAGTTCTGGTCTGTTTTCACTTTCATCAAAATCAATAAGATCAAAATAACCAATTCCTGGCCTTTTAAGCAAATTAACAAATTTTTGTGGTTCACTTATTGAAGTCGTTCCCTTTTCTAATAACTTATCATTCAAAACCTTATGAGGTTTTATCATAACATTTTTTATTCTTTCAAGTTCATCGGCTATCTGCTGCTGTTTCTTGCAAAATTTTTCATATGCTTCATCATCAACAAGCCCTAATCTGTGCCCTGTCTCTGTTAAACGAAAATCTGCATTATCTTGCCTCAAAACAAGCCTGTTCTCACTTCTTGCTGTCATCATCCTATAAGGTTCATTGCAGCCTTTAGTAACTAAATCATCAATTAAAGTTCCAATAAATGAACTCGCTCGGCTTAATATTAACGGTTCTTTGTTTAAAACTTTAAAAGCAGCATTAATCCCAGCAACAAATCCTAAAACAGCCGCTTCCTCATAACCTGAAGTTCCAATAAACTGACCCGCTCCAAAAAAACCTTCAATTTTCTTATGCTCAAGCGTTGCAAACATATCTAAACTATCACAACAATAATATTCAATGGCATAGGCTGCCCGCATAATTTCAACACCTTGCAATCCATCTATAGTTTTTAGAAACTTGAGTTGCACATCAAACGGCAACGAAGTTGAAAGCCCTTGTAAATACATCTCTCCGGAATTTAAGCCGAGCGGTTCAATAAAAAATTGATGTCTGGCCTTATCTTTAAACCTAACAACCTTATCTTCAATTGACGGGCAATAACGCGGACCAATCCCTCTAATTTTTCCACCATAAAGCGGCGATCTGTTTAAATTTTCCAAAATTATTTCATGAGTTTTTTCGTTGGTTGATGCAATAAAACAATCAACCTGATTTTTTAAAATTTTTTCATTTTCAAACGAAAACCCAACTATTTTTTCATCACCTTTTTGAATTTTGAGTCTAGAAAAGTCGATGCTGCTTTTTCTAACTCGAGCTGAAGTTCCTGTTTTGAATCGCCTTAAATTAACTCCAAATTTTTTTAAGCAATCTGCCAATTTGTTCGAACTACAAGCTCCATCAGGCCCTAAACTATTTATAACCTCACCAACAAAAATTTTGCTGCCAAGAAAAGTTCCACACGCAACAACAACAACCTTTGTGTTGATCTTTAAACCAAACTTTGTTAAAACTGCGCAAACTTTTCCATTTTTTAAGCATATTTCAACAACCTCATCCTGCAAAATCTTAAGGTTTTTCGAAGATTCCAAAACGCTTTTCATTTTCATATGGTAGGCATTCCTATCAATTTGCTGCCTTAAACTTTGAACTGCTGGCCCTTTTTTTCGATTTAAAATCCTACTATGAATGGCAGTTTCATCTGCCACCTTACCCATACATCCACCTAAAGCATCTAGCTCCTTAACAAGCTGACCCTTTGCCGTTCCCCCAATAGATGGATTACACGGCATATTAGCAACACTGTCAAGCGACATGGTTATGATAACAGTTTTGCATTTTAATTTGGATGATGCCATCGCTGCTTCAATTCCTGCATGACCTCCACCAATAACTACAACATCTGCCTCATAAAACAAAAAACTCAACTCAAAAACCCCAAATTCAAAATACATGGATTTAAAAATTTAAATTTTAATTAAAACCTCACTTGCCAACACAAAATTTAGAAAAAATTTCATCAACAACAGTTTCACTAACTTTTCTTCCATCAAGTTCCATTATCTTTTCAACAACCGATTCAATCATAGCACCAATTAAATCAAGATTAGAACCATTTTTTAAAAATTTCAAAATTTCATTTAATTCATTTAAAGCATCTAAAATCACAGTGTTTTGCCGTTCATTAACAACAACTTGAGAATCAAAATTCAAAAGCTTTTGTTTGATTAAACTTGCCATAGATTTCTTTAAATTTAAAATAGAATCAAAACATTCACTGGAAGTTGAAACAAACAGATCAAATTCAAATTTCGTTTCATCAAAATCGATTTTTCCTAAATCTGACTTGTTAATAACGCAAATTTTTAAAATATTTTTCAAACCCGCTATTTCGTAGAAAATCTCGTCAAAAAACGGCTTCGAACCATCAACAACCATCAAAACCAAATTTGCCTGATCGAGCGTCTGTTTAGCCTTTTTAATCCCTATTTTTTCAATCTCGTTTGAAGAATCAGAAAAACCTGCCGTGTCAAACAACAAAAATTTTATTCCCTCAATTTCAACATCACCACAAACAACATCTCTCGTAGTTCCACTAATATTTGTCACTATGCTTTTTTCACTGCCACTTATTAGATTCATCAATGTTGATTTTCCCACATTGGGCCTTCCAACCAAAACTGCCTTAACTCCATAATTTAAGATTTCGCTCGAAAAAAAAACAGCACTAAGTTCGCTTAATTTCGAAATAGCACGCCTTACTCCAATAATAATGTCTTCAATTCTGGGCATCTCAACATCTTCATCAGGATAATTCAAATATGCTTCAATATGGGAATTAATCTTTATTAAATCATCACAAATAAGCTGCGTTTTTTTATATAATAAACCATTTTTTACATTAATTGCAGCTTTCAAACTCAAATTAGTTTCAGCATTGATTAAATTAACAACGGCCTCTGCCTGAG
>JAZUIR010000085.1:0-3013 GCA_045642305.1 Oscillospiraceae bacterium
GATGAAGCATATTTTAGTTTTTTGTGCAATTTAATTGAATATTTTAGTATGTTCCTCCTTAGCTCAGTCGGTAGAGCGCGCGGCTGTTAACCGCGTTGTCGTTGGTTCGAGTCCAACAGGGGGAGCCATTCTTTTGTCAATATATTACCATTGGGAGGGGTTTTTGTGAAAATAAAAAAAGTTCTTTTAACTCTTATTTTTTCTGTTTTTTGTTTTGGACAATTTGGTTTCTCGTGTAGAGCTGATGTGAGTTTGTCGATTACGCCGGAAGAGATTTCTGAAAAGTGCAAGAATAATTTGGTAAATTTAGGAGCACAGTTTGGCAAGTGTAATTTGAAGATTTATTGCCCTTTAAGTGAAACGCAGATTTTGATAGATTCTGAAAGATTATATAAAGTGGTTTCGAAATTTTTGGATGACAATAAGGATGTTGATCCATCTAAATTTGATGATTTTTGTAGATTAAATTGTGTGGCAGGTGATCATAGAAATCCTAATTTTGATGGGAAAATTAAGGTGGTTAGTGCTGATGAGTTTAAAAAGTACGTCAATGACCCGAATTATGTTCAATTATATCGAGGTGCTTATTCTGGAGATTCTGCCGATTTGCGTGCTGGAAATATTGCAAAAAATGTTAAAGGTGCTATTAGAGGCGTATATTATGGAGGGGATGGAGGAGCAACTTCTGGCAATGGGATGTTGTTACTGGTGTAGTCAATAATAAAGATTTGGAATGTGTTGATAGGGTGTATCTTTGTTATTTGTTTAATCTTATGGTTAAAAATCATATTAATGATCGGGAAGATTTTAAGGAATACGTTAAAAATTTCGGAGGTCTCGAAAGTTGCGATTACAAGATTGGTAGTTCAGCTTTTAAGTACATATCCGAAATTGTTAAAGATGAGACTGGATTTGATTATTATTCAGAAGAAAATAAAAAACTAGACTTTGACAAGCGTTGGGAAGAGTTTCAAAAAGCTGAAGGCAAAGTGGACTCCAAGCGAAGTAGAGCTATGTTTGAGTTGGCTAAAGAAGTGTATAAAGAATTATATGGAACCGATAAAGTGTCAGAGATGTCGTCAAAAAACCTCAATAGTTCTGAATTCAAAGATAAATTGGCAGATAAACTAAAACATGATGCTAGAAGCGCTAGAAGGTATGATGACAAAGTTGTTAAAGATTCATATTTGCTAGATAAGGTTCACGCTATGTCACGAAATATGGGGCTGCTGGCTAAGCTTTTGAGGTTTGATGCTGTTTGTCATACACCGCCACAAAGCGCAAGAGGGAATAACAATTTTAATAATCTTACTTCTGGTAATATGCCAGGTGGCGCTGATGATGAAATGTTGCTGTATAGTAAGAAAAATCTTAATCATACAGAAATAGAATCTGAAAATAAGCTGAAGGATTACTATGATTTTGTAGGCGATGAAGTGGTTTTGGTTAATTTTGACGATTTAATTATGTGTGCTGAAAAAGTTTGAACCCAAATAAAAAATAGATCATTAATTCAAAAGTTTAATCGAAAAGTTTTCCTCTGCGGCCGTTAACACAATTGATTGGCCACAGGGGATCTTTTTTTCGGGGTTTTTTGAACTTTGAAGGTCCATCAAACAACGCTCAGTTGATGGACATATTTTTTGACAAGATTAGGCGTTACTGGTTTAAGTCCGGTTAGCAGCTCCACTGCGAGGTTTGCTTTTAACATATGGAGATGCAACCTGAGCAGTTGAAGGGTTTGTGCTCGAAATGCAACAGGCTGTTTTTTTTACAGCGCGAGAGTTCGAATCTCTCCATCTCCGCCACGTAACTTGTGGCTAATTTGTGCTAGATAGCTATTCTCGTTTTTATATTTTGTGTATTATTTTTATGTTTCTATATTTTGTATTATTTTCCAAATTTTTACATCAAACTGGGGAGTGAGGAATGCATTAAATAAAATATGAAGTCAGCTTTCAGTTTTGTTGTTTTTGCTGTTTTTGAGTAGAACATCATGCGCACCACCTTCCAATATTGAAGTTGCCGAAACTGTTGTTAGTTTAGCCTTTTGTTGAAATTCTTTCAAGTTCAGTGCGCCACAGTTGCACATTGTAGATTTTATTTTAAAACAGGTTTGTTTAACGTTGTTATGCAAACTGCCAGCATATGGAACGTAGGAATCTATTCCTTCTTCAAAGGCCAGGTTGTTGTTTTTTTCATGTCCATATCGTTGCCAGTTTCTTGCTCTGTTTGAACCTTCCCCCCAATATTCTTTCATATAGTTGCCATCTATTATTACTTTATTGGTTGGGCTTTCATCGAATCTTGCAAAATAACGTCCTAACATGACAAAATCAGCTCCCATAGCTAATGCAAGTGCGATATGATAGTCGTGAACTATTCCTCCATCGGAACATATTGGAACATATATTCCGGTTTCGTTGTAATATTCGTTCCGTTTTTGTGCAACTTCAATTAGTGCAGTTGCTTGGCCACGACCTATTCCTTTTGTTTCTCTAGTTATGCAGATTGAACCGCCTCCTATTCCGATTTTCACGAAATCAGCATCACATTTTGCTAAGAATTCAAAACCCTCCTTGCTCACAACGTTGCCTGCGCCTATTTTTACGCTATTTCCATAATTTTGTCTAACAAAATCTATTGTTAATTTTTGCCATTCACTGTAGCCTTCTGAAGAATCTATGCAAAGCAGATCAGCTCCAGCATCAACAAGCGCTGGTATTCGTTCTTTATAGTCGTGTGTGTTCACGCCGGCGCCGATAATATATCGCTTTAGGTTGTCGAGCAGTTCATTTGGATTGTTTTTGTGAGAATCATAATCTTTTCTGAAAACTAAGTAGCATAGTCTTTGATCATCGTCTATTATTGGAATGCAGTTTAGTTTGTGTTTCCATATGATGTCGTTTGCTTCCGAAAGGGTTGTTCCTTTTTTTGCACAAATTAGCTTATCGAAAGGCGTCATAAATTTGTCAACTGTAGTTTGGAGAGGAACCTTGCTGATTCTGTAATC
>JAZUIR010000086.1:0-9611 GCA_045642305.1 Oscillospiraceae bacterium
GCATCATAGCGTGCATGAAAATCTGCTGCAACAATTCTAACTTCTTTCACAGCAACATCGTCAGGCAATCGTCTGTTTAAGGCAAACTTGAAACTGTCAGGCTCAATTTTTATTTTAACATCCACATGAAAATAAAACCTACTGGCGTGAACCCCTGAATCAGTTCTAGAACATGCAACAACCGACAGCTTAAAACCGCAAACCTTTTCTATTGCCGTTTGAACCACCTGTTGAACAGACAACCCATTTTTTTGAATCTGCCAACCACAATAAGCAGACCCGTTAAAGCTTAAACAAACTAAAAACCTCCTAATAGTCATATCACATCACCCATTTTAGAAAACTTCATTCATAATAAAACTCCAACCTAGCAAACTTAAACCTTTAAAGCTCAGTCGTTTCCTAACCTTCACTAAAATAAAACCTTTTGACACAAACCAACAGAATTAACTCTGACACACGCAACAACCAACAACCTAAAACATTCAACCTCATATTTTTTTCATAATGGCTAAAAAACAAAATTTAAAAACACAACAAACCCCAAAAAAACAACCAACACCACAACCGCACAAAAATCAAAAATGCAAAAACCTAAAAATTTATAGCGAATTCTAGGTTTTCCAATTCTAAAACACCTTGACTCCATAGAAACAGCCAAATCATCGGCTCGTTTGAACGCAGAAACCATAAGCGGAATCAAAAATGCAACCAAAACCTTAACCCTATTTTTCACAGATTTTTGATTTTTTATGTCGAGCCCACGAGATTTTTGAGCCACCATTATTGTTTCGGCTTCCGAAATTAGAAGCGGAACAAACCGCAAAGCAATCGACAACATTATTGAAATTTCACCGACCGAAACCCTAAACCATGCAAGCGGCCTGAGCAACTCTTCAATTGCTAAAGTCAAATCAAACGGAAGCGTCGTATATGTCAAAAGCGATGAACACGAAAGCAAAAGAAACATTCGAATGATAAACCGGGCGCTCAAAACAATCGAATCGGTTGTTATAACGAAAAACAAGAACCTAAAAACAACCTCACCACTTCGAATGAAGAACAAATTAAAAACCAACGCAATCAAAATCACTATCATGACAAACTTCAAACTATTAAAAATTAGCCTAAACGAAAACCTGCACAACAAATAAGTTGCAACAACAAAAACCACACAAACACCCAAACTAACAAAACTTTTCACCATAAACAACAAAACCACAAAAATGCAACTAAAAATAAGTTTAACCTTAGGATTAAGCCTGTGCAAAAACGAACTTCCTGGAACATATTGCCCAAGCACTAAATTCTTAACCATTTAAAACTTTCCTCCGCCGAATTCACCATATGTAAAATTTCAACCTTGCTTAAACACCACAAAATCAAACCTTCTTTTCTTTACCAAGAACCATTTCACTTATCAAATCAAATGCTCTTTCTGCGTTGAACACATCAACCGGCAAATTATTAAAACCTCTTTTTCGCAACCTATAGAACACATCAACCATCTGTGGAACATCAAACCCCATTTTTTTTAAAAACTCAACCTGTTCAAAAAATTCTCGAGTGGTTTTGTGAGAAAAAACCTTGCCTTCGTTCATTAAAACAACACTGTCAGCAACTTTCACCACCTCATTCATATCGTGGGTTACGTGAATAGTTGTGCAACCTTCATCGTCATGATATCTGCGAATTATGTTCAAAATTTGAGCTCTCCCAACAGGGTCAACTCCAACAGTTGGCTCATCCAGAATCAAAATTTTAGGCTCCATAGCTAAAACACCGGCGATTGCAACTCTTTTTTGCTGCCCGCCTGACAATTCAAACGGGCTTTTCTTAAAAAGATTTCTATCAATTCCAACAAGTAATGCGGCTTCCAAAACCCTATTTTGAACCTCAAACTCATCAAATCCAAGCTGCCTGGGGCCAAACGCTATATCATCTTCAACAGTTTCTGCAAAAAGCTGGTGGTGAGCAAACTGAAAAATCAAACCTATTTGCCTTCGAATTTGAAAACAATAACTTTTATTTTGCCACGCATCCACCTCTCCAAACAGAACTTGTCCACCCGTTGGCCTCAAAATTAAGGCAAAACTTTCAGCAAGAGTAGTTTTGCCTGAACCAGTTTTTCCGATAAGGCAAACATATTCGCCTTTTTCAATTTTTAAGTTTACCCCATCAAGCGATTTTTTGCTTGAATTAACATCATAAACATAACTTAAATCCCTAATTTCAACAGCTATCAAGTCAAACTTCCTTTCAACAATTTTTCAATAACATCAACACACTCATCAACACTCAAAACAGTTTGCCGCTCAATTAACCCACATTTTGCCAGCCTATTAACCAATTCAGTAACCGGCAAACAATCAAGCTTTGCAGTCTTCAAAAGCAACTCATCGGAAAACAATTGCCTAGGCGTGCATATCTTCAAAACTTTGCCATCACTCATAACAACAACCCTTTCAGATTTAACTGCTTCTTCCATGTTGTGAGTTATGTTCACTACGGTGACGCCGTTTTTTTTGTTCAAATCCTGCATTATTTCAAAAACCTTTTTTCTGCCTTCAGGGTCAAGCATTGAAGTCGCCTCATCAAACACAATACATTTTGGTTCCATGGCCAAAACGCCAGCAATTGCAACGCGCTGCTTTTGCCCTCCCGACAAACCATAAACCAGATTCTTACGATAGGCTGCCATGTCCACCATGGAAAGAACCTGCTCAATTTTTGTTTCGATTTTTTGAACAGGAACGCACAAATTCTCCATCGCAAAAGCAACATCTTCCTCAACCACAGTTGCAACTATTTGGCTGTCAGGATTTTGAAAAACCATTCCAACCTGCCTGCGAACCTCAAAAACCATCTCACGATTAAAAGTTTTAACGCCGCAAACAACAACAACTCCTTCATTTGGAGTGAGCAGCGCATTAAACATCTTAGCTAATGTTGATTTCCCGCTTCCGTTCCCACCAACAATCGAAACAAAATCGCCGGCTTCAATTTCTAAATCTATTTTGCTTAAAACATCAGCTCCATCGCCTTTGTCGTAGGCAAAACTCAAATTCACAGTTTCAATCAAATTTTTAACCTTCTAAACCAATTTTTTATTTCTAATCAACATGAAATCGAGCGAGCAATTCTGAAATAGGCACACCTAACATGCACACTAAAAAAACAAAAAATCAAAACCAATCCAGCTAAAATATTATCATAAACTAACAACTCTTTCAATTTTTTCTGCCAAGTCTTGCGATGTTTTTTTTATTAGAGCAACATTTGGCCCTTCAATCATTATTCTTATTAGAGGCTCTGTTCCCGAACACCTAACCAAAATCCTGCTATTTTGACCCAAAACCTTCTGTTGCTGTTCTATATAGGCACTAATTTCCTTGTTTTTAAAATATAACTCTTTTTGTTTGTTGTTGGCCTTAACCCCAACCAAAATCTGCGGCAATTTTTGAACCAAACTCGCAAGCTCATCAAAACTTTTATTGCTACTTTTAAGGCAATTAATTAATTGAATTGCAGTTAACTGACCATCTCCGGTTTTTGCAAAATCACTAAAAATTATGTGACCCGATTGCTCGCCGCCTATCTTATAGCCATTTTCAATCATGTTCTCCAAAACATAACGATCACCAACCCGAGTAACTTCTAAATTTATGTCATTATCTTTAGCAAAATTAAAAAAACCCAAATTCGACATGACAGTGACAACAACAGTGTTGTTAAACAACATGCCTCTAGCCTTAAGGTGAGTTGCAAAAATCGCAATTAGCTGATCACCATCAATCGTTTTTCCACTTCCACTAACCGCCAAACACCTGTCAGCATCACCGTCAAAAGCAACCCCTAAATCGTAGGGCCCATCTTTGACAAATTCCGCAAAACTTTGAATGTGAGTTGAACCGCAACCCAAATTTATGTTGTAGCCGTTTGGATTGATATTTAAAAAGTCTGCATCAATTTTAAGTTTTTTGAAAAGTTTAACAACGGTTGAACACGCGCTTCCATTTGCACAATCAACAGCAACTCTTAACCCTTCAAAATTTCCATTAACTGTTTCGCAAATATGATTAACATAATCATCAACTGCGCTGTTGCAAAACTTCCGCCTTCCAAATCTGCCGTTATTGGGCAACATCGAACAAAAACTTTTAAAATTTAAAACTAAATTTTCAATTTCAAGCTCTAATTCATCAGACAACTTAAACCCCGACGAATTAAAAATTTTTATGCCATTAAACTCGACCGGATTGTGTGACGCTGAAATCATTATTCCAGCATCACAACCATATTTCTCAATCAAAAATGATATGGCTGGCGTGGCAATAACTCCTGTTAAAAAACAATCCGCTCCAACAGAACAAATCCCCGCAACAAGCGCACTTTCAAGCATATGACCTGAAATTCTTGTGTCACGCCCTATTAAAATTTTAGGGGGGCTTTCACAATGTTTCGTTAAAACAAAAGCAGCGGCTTTGCCAATTTTCGTGGCTAAATCACAAGAAAGCTCAGATCCGGCAATTGCTCGTACTCCATCGGTTCCAAAAAATTTGTTCATAATACTCATAACTCCTAAAAATTGAAAATTAAATTTTAAACCAAAACCAAATTGCGCAGATTAAACAAACCAATTTTTATAATACCGTTTTATAACGAAATATGCGGTAAAAACCACAAAAAATAAGTCATATAACACAACATTAACAAAAAAAATCAACAACCTGAACAACCAACAACAAAAATATTAAAAACTAGCTTTATCTACTTTTTTTAGCTTTAAATATTCATATGCCTTAGAAGTTATACATCGACCACGCGGAGTTCGATTTAAAAAACCAAGTTGCATCAAAAACGGTTCATATACATCCTCAATAGTTGTTGCTTCCTCACCTAAAAAGGCTGCCACTGAATCAATTCCAACCGGGCCTCCATCATAATTCTGGGCTATGGCTGCAAGCAACTGCCTATCAAGCTCACCTAACCCAAACTCGTCGATTTCAAGCCTTTGCAAAGCAATTTTAACAATTTCTAGATTAACCGATCCATCTCCCAAAACCTGAGCAAAATCACGGCAACGCTTTAAAAGCCTGTTAGCAATTCGCGGAATTGACCGCGACCTCCTAGCAATTTCAAACGCTGCGCTAAGCTCACAATCAATTTTCAAAATTTTCGAACTATTCATTAAAATTTCAGCAAGCTCTTCAAAATTATAAGGTCGCAGCCTGAAAACAACTCCAAACCGATCACGCAAAGGAGTTGAAAGGCTGCCTGCCTTTGTTGTTGCTCCAATTAAAGTGAACCTGCTAAGCCCCAAACGCACCGATTTAGCCGACGGACCCTTTCCTATCACTATATCTATTACGCCATCTTCCATTGCAGGATATAAAATCTCTTCAATATGCTTAGATAATCTGTGAATCTCATCGATAAAAAGAACATCTTTTTCACCCAAACTGGAAAGCAAAGCCACCAAATCACCAGCTTTTTCTATTGCCGGCCCGGAAGTTATTTTAACATTCACCCCAAGTTCATTAGCTATTATCGTGGCAAGCGTGGTTTTGCCAAGCCCGGGAGGCCCATGAAGCAAACAATGATCAAGCGATTCACCTCGCTTTTTTGCCGCTGCGATATATATCTTCAAATTCTGCTTGATTTCATCCTGTCCGATGTAACCATCAAAATTTTTAGGGCGTAAAGTTTGTTCCACCTCAACATCGTCACAACCTTCAAAACCCGGCTTCAACAAATCAAAATTTTCAAAACCGTTGTTTCTATCAAGCAAAACTAAACCACCTCAACATTATTATTAAACCAAAGCTAAATAAATTTTTAAACTTAACCAGACTTAATTAAACAAAAAATAAACTAATTTCAATGTTTTCCAAAAACATTATGAAACCGCTAACCAGCCAAAATTTTTAGCGCATCTTTAACCAACTGCTCAACAGATCGACCTTGTTTACCAACGCAAACAGCATTCACAGCCCGTGATTTATCATAGCCCAGTGAAACCAAAGCCTCCACCGCTTCATCAAAATCTTGAGTTTGAACAAAATCAACCTCACCTGATTGCTTTAATGTGGACTCATCAAACTTTAAATTAAGTTTTTTAATCTTGTTTTTTAATTCCAAAACTATTCTGCTAGCAGTTTTTTGACCAATTCCCTTACAACAACAAAGCGCCTTCTCATTTCCACCAGCAACCAACCTGAAAAATTGAATGGTCGAAATTGTCGACAAAACAGAAATTGCAAAATTTGGCCCAACCCCCGACACAGAAATTAGCATTTTAAATATTTCACGCTCATCTTCATCAAGAAAACCAAAAAGCTCTAAACAATTTTCACGAACCATCAAATGAGCAAGAAGATTAACCTCACTTCCAATTTCCATGCCACAACTTTTAGCAGTGATTAGGCTAATTTTTAAGCTAAAACAAATTCCACCAGCCGTTTTAACCGCAACACAACAAAAATTTTCAAACATTTGAACAGAAATTACTCTTCCTTCAATTCCATAAATCATATTTCGTGTTCCCTATTTTTTCTTTCTAGGCAAAAAAGCTTAGAACCGCTAGAATGCGCATGAGCAACAGCAACAGCCAACGCGTCGGCCGTGTCATCTGGTTTTGGAACTTTTTTTAGATTCAAAAGCCTTGTTGTCATTTCAATAACCTGTTTTTTAGTAGCCCTACCATAGCCAGTAACAGCCTGCTTAACCTGCAAAGGAGTATATTCAAAAAGATTCAAACCAAACTGCTTCGCACAAAGCAAAACAACCCCTCTCGCCTGCGCCACATCAATGGCTGTTTTCTGATTAGAATTAAAAAACAACCCTTCAATTGCCATTTCGCTTGGCACATAGAAACTTAAAACTTCATTCAACTTTGAATATATCTGAAAAAGACGCTGTGAAAACTCAAGATTAGCTGATGTCATTATTGCACCATAGTCTAGAACAACAAACCTCGAATTTTCATAGCTTAAAACACCCCAACCAACAATTGCATAACCCGGGTCTATTCCAACTATCTTCATTTTAATTAATATAACTCCCGACAAAAAACAAAATTGCAACGCACTAACAACATACTCAAAATAACTATAACATATTATTCAAAAAACTGCAATCATGCCACAAATTAAAATTTTTTATCACATTATTCTAATAAAATTTTAATAAAAAAATAAAAATAACCAAACTTCGATTAAAATTTAATCATAACTCAAAAATTAAAAAATAAATTTGACAACCAAAAACAACTTAAATAAAATGTAATGAGCAAAACAATATATCATAAAAATGAGCAAATCATAATTTTAAGTCATCTGCTAATTCGGTTAAAATTAGCCATAATTAAATTAACGATATAGTAAAAATTAAAAACCAACCTTAAAAAATTAAACAAAGAGCAACCAAAAATGAAAGGATTATCTGAAATGAAAACCAAAAAATTAAATTTTATTGAAAAATTAATCATATGTTGCGCTGCAATCGTTAGCTTAACTTCAATCGGCAACTCAACCATGGCCATGAACAACGGAACATATATTACATATAACACAGATGAAACAACAAAAATCTTCGAAAATTGGTTTGAAAAAAGCAAACCAATTCTGAAAAACAGAATAGAACAAATCAAAAACCGAACCGGTCAGCCTCCAAAAGTGATTATTCTAGATTCTAGCGGTGGCTATGGCTTGCCCGATCCGGTAACAAACTTAACCGACATAGGAAGAAAATGCAATGATTCGGTTTCCTTGCTTTTGCAAAAAACAATTCAAAAAATAAACGAATTTCACAAGGTAAGTAATTCAAAAGATGAAGCAACCAACGAAAAAAGCGAAGTGCCCTACTTGGTTGTTGCTTTCTCGCCGGCTGATGCAACAATCACCGAAGTTCATGGCGACAAAATGGTGGAACAACTAACAATTCTACCTGAAATTCCACAAGTTCCTCCTGAAAAAATTAGACCTGAAATAGCAAACTTAGAAATTAAAAACAATGTTTACGATCATTTCTATGGAATGGATTGCCACAAACAAGCAATAGAACTGTTTGCCCAAAAACTTGCAATAACCTTGAACGATATATATAAACAAAACATTTGCGAATTCGATGAACAAAACAAAAAATTTAAGTTTCCCGAAAAATCAATTCTTGTTCTTTCAATTCAAACCAATAATTTAGATTTACTGCGAAACGCTAACCAAAAACAAGATTTCAACCCAACAAATGAGCTAAACGGGAAAGGTTATGTTTCTGGAAACCAAACAAATAACCATAAAACTAGAGGATTTTGCATTTATTTCAACCCGATCGACGCACAAGGAAAACAGTTTGGTGAAAACCTCAAAGAAACATTAAAAGCAATTCCCATAAGCCCACAGCAGGAAACCAATCAAATTTTGGAACCAAACTCTGAAAAAAGAATGACAGAACTGGGAGCAGAAGGAATCCCAACAGCACTTCTATTTTTTGATTACACAGACAACTCTAAAACTCAAGAAACCTTGTTTGATGTTGACTATTTAGGAAGAATAGCATGGGCAAACGCATTAGCAATAGAAAAAAGCCTTGGCAACAATCCTCGACACTCCACAACAGAAATAACCCCAGTTGAGCAAAACGGAAAAGTAGGCTGCCTTATTGAAGCAACCCTGGAAGGTGATGAAATACAAAACCTCGAGTCGGGGCACATCGTTGTTTGGAAACGAAACTCAACAAACCCGAACCAGGTTTTGTGGAAAGAAACAAAAATAATAAAAAACCAAGACGGCAACCCAAAAAAAGCAAAACTATATCGATCGTTCATTCCAGAAAAGGAGGCTGTTAGCCTACCAGATGGCACAAAAGTCGAATTAAACCTTCAAACCCAAAATGAGAACAATAATGAATATGGCATAAACATATATGGCAACTTCAAAGACACAAACGGCAAAATTGTTCAAAAATATATTCCAACTAACGTAAACAACTTCAAAATAGTGAAAGACCATTCACAGAACAATTTAATTTCAATATCAAACGGAGTCATATATAACACGCTGGCAGCTGAATCAAAAAGGCGCGACGAACAAGAATTTAACGAAATAGAATCTAGAATAAAACAACTAGCTAAAGAAAAATCAAACCTAGATTTATAAAATAAAAACCTGATTAACAGCCTTTAACAAAAATTGAGCAGAAACCTAATCCCCCTTCAAATTTTTTGATTTGAAGGGGGATTTTTGTAAATAAAATGGCTTTGCTAATTAAACATTGTATTGTATTTTATGTCGAAATTTTAAAGAAAATTTTAGTTGATTCCAAACATAAATTATGCTAAAATTTGGGGGTGTTTGAGGTGTGAAAAAAGAAACCCGTTTCTAGATAATAAGCTTTCATTCCTTGATATATTTCACACTTTGAACAAAAATTTTAAATTAAGGATGTGGTAATAACTATGGCCAAAAAAAATCTAAAACTCAAACTACTTACAATAGCAGCCACAATAATAAGCCTATCAACCATCGCAGGAATCAAACAACAAACAATAGCAATGAACGACGGAATATTAACCTCGCAAGGTGAACTAATGAAATTAAAATGTTTTAAAAACA
>JAZUIR010000087.1:0-3418 GCA_045642305.1 Oscillospiraceae bacterium
CAAAAAAGCAATGAATTGCCTAAACTAAAACAAGGCGAAACCCTCGACGCGAAAAAACTTTACAAAAATCAACATTTTACCCAACCCCCTTCGCGATTTTCAGAAGCATCGCTAACCAAGGCGTTGGAAGAACTAGGAATCGGCAGGCCTTCAACCTACGTTCCAACAATAAGCACAATAATAACACGTAATTATGTTGAACGCGAAAAAAAACAACTAAAACCCACGGTTTTAGGCAAAACAATAACCAAACTTATGAAGAACCATTTCAACGATATAGTTGACGTTAAATTTACAGCAAAAATAGAAGAAGACTTTGATAAAGTAGCTCAAGGTAAACTACAATGGAAAAATTCTGTGCAAAAATTTTACTCAAAATTCAACGATTCTCTTAATGAAGCCGAACAAAAAATAGATTTAAGAAACTACAAAATTCCCGATGAAGTCACCGATGAAGTTTGCGAGAAATGCGGCAAATCTATGATTATTAAACGCAGCCGATTTGGAAAATTCCTAGCTTGTTCAGGGTATCCAGAATGCAAGAACACAAAAAAAATAGTTATAAAAACCAACGGCATTTGCCCAATATGTAAAAGCAAAATAAACAAGAAAAAAACAAGCAAAGGCCGAATATTCTACGGATGCGAAGCCTTTCCAAATTGTAATTTTGTCAGCTGGGACGAACCAACGGATAAGGTTTGTTCAAAATGTGGCAACACTATGTTCATAAAGAAGGGCAAAAATTCATTACCCTACTGCGCTGTTTGTAGTAAATAAAATAAAGATAATAATTACTAAATTAAATTGTAGCAAAGAGGTTAACATATGAAAATTGTAGTAGATGCATTTGGCGGTGATAACAGCCCAATCAGCGTAATTAAAGGCTGCCTACTTGCCATAAACGATTGGCCTGAAATTTCGATTTGCCTATGCGGTAATAAAGAAGAACTAACAAAAATTAGTTTGCGCCACGGATTCAACCTAAAAAAATTTGAAATAGTAGATGCAAAAGATCAAATCGAGATGTCACAAAACCCTGCAGCAATTTTTGATGCAAAAAACAAAAGCTCCATGGCAGTTGGCCTAAAACTCTTAAAAGATGATTTAGCCGACGCCTTCGTAAGCGCAGGAAACACTGGCGCGTTAGCGATTGGTGCCAGTCTCTTCATAGGCAGAATAAAAAACATTAAACGCGCTGCCCTAGCTCCAATCATTCCAACAACCAACGGCAAATGTCTACTTATCGATGCGGGTGCAAATCTGGAATGCAAACCAAAAACTCTGCGTCAATTTGCAACAATGGGGTCAATATACGCCAAACGAGTTTTGGTGGTTAAAAGCCCACAGGTTGGCTTAGTCAATGTTGGAACCGAAAAAAACAAAGGCACAATGTTGCAACAAGAAACCTATGAACTTCTGAACAGCTGCGACGAAATAAATTTCATAGGAAACATTGAAGCTCGTTCAATAATGCTTGGAGGCTGCGACATTGCCGTTTGTGATGGCCTTTGTGGCAATATTATTTTAAAAACAATAGAAGGAACGGGGAAATTTCTAGCCGATGAACTAAAAAACATGTTTAACCGAAATAATCTAACAAAATTTGCTGCACTAATACTAAACAAAGAAATAAAACGGTTTAAAAAGACCATAACCTACACAAACTACGGTGGTGCTATATTTTTAGGAATTAGCAAACCAGTAATAAAAGCGCATGGCAGTTCTAATGCTGCCGCCATAAAAGCCGCAATAAAACAAGCTAAACTCTGCATTGAACAAAAAATAATTGAAGAAATTTCAAACAGAGTTGTTTGATAAGATTCCAGCAAAATTAAACGAAAAGAAGAGGATTGCCATTAAAGAACTACAAAAAAAAATATGTTACACATTTAAAAACGAAAAGCTTCTAAAAACCGCACTAACCCATTCTTCATACACAAACGAAGTAAAATCATCAAATAAAAACAACGAGCGCCTAGAATTTTTAGGAGATGCTGTCATTTCACTAATTTTAGCACATCACCTATTCAAAAATTTTCCAAATGAACCGGAAGGCGAACTAACAAAAATAAGGGCTTATTTTGCCTGCAACAATTCACTTGCATCGTTTGCGCAAAAAATAAATTTAGGTGAATATTTAATAATGGGCAAAGGCGAAATTCACACAGGCGGGAAACGTCGATTTTCAATTTTAGAAAACGCATTTGAAGCGCTAACGGGAGCAATATATTTAGACGGCGGATTTGAATGCGCACGAAATTTTTTAATAAAATTTTTACCACATAAAATAAACCTAAAAGAAATCGAGAACCTAGCGGACTATAAAACAAAACTGCAAGAAATTGTTCAGCAATCTCCCGAAAAAAAGATCGAATACGTTCTAAGCAAAGAAAGCGGACCCGACCATGATAAAGTTTTTGAAGTGGAACTAAAACTTAACTCAAAAATAATCAGCAAAGGTGTTGGCACTAGCAAAAAAAGAGCTGAACAAAATGCCGCAAAAAAAGCCCTAAAACTGCTATAATCTGCTAATCTCGATGCAACAATTCCATCATATATAATTTTTAATTATTATATGTCGAACTATGTTTTAACTGGTTGTTTTAATTCCCCCATTTCAGCCCGATTCAGCAAGATTAGCCAAAACTGAAATCATTTATAATAAAAAATCATATTAAAGATATATTTTATATTAAAAATATTCGAAAGTGAAAAATTTATGAAAAGAATAGTTATTGCTAGCTCAAATCCCGGAAAAATAAAAGAATTTAAAGAAATTTTTGAACCACTAAGCATTCAAATTTTAAGTCGAGCCGATTTAAATTTCAATAAATCAATCGAAGAAACTGGAACAACCTTCGAAGAAAACGCAAAAATCAAAGCCACACAATGTTTCAAAGCATTAAATTTGCCAGTTTTAGCCGATGATTCAGGCCTTGAAGTTGAAGCCTTAAACGGTAAACCAGGAATCTTCTCAGCGCGATATGCCACGAAAAATGGAGTTAATTTGGGCAACAACAACAACAACAACGCCTGCATACAAAAAATTTTGAATGAATTAAAACACGAAATCAATCGGAAAGCAAAAATGGTATGCTCACTATGTTTCATAAACCAATTCGGCAAAATTTTTACAATAACAAAAACATGTGAAGGGTCAATTGCAACCCAATCACAAAAACTAAACGGTTTCGGATTTGACTGCATATTTTTAATAAATAATCGACTTTTAAGCAATCTAACAACCCAGCAAAAAAACAAGATAAGCCATCGTGGTAAGGCCATGCATGAATTACTAAAAAATTTAGAAACATGGTGGAACGAAAAAATTTGATTGAACCGAATACAAACAAGGCAAAATTTACTAAGAAATTATTTTCATATATTAAAAATATATGCCTACAACCGTCATTAAGAT
>JAZUIR010000088.1:0-5438 GCA_045642305.1 Oscillospiraceae bacterium
CAAATCAAATTATTGCTCGAGCCCTAACCCCTCCACTGCAAAATTTCAATTTTCTCAATAATAACTGGTGGATCAGGCTTTGGTTCTTCAAACAAAACATCGGTTTGTTTAGGGCATTCTGCAATCTGCAAAACTATTTCCATTCCATCAAAAACCTGGCCAAAAATAGTATATCGCAAATCAAGAAAAGGATAGCCCCCCACTTCACGAAATTTGCTGCGCACATCATCATCAAAATGGATTCGTCCAAACATTTTTTCAATCACCTTGTTCGATTCATCGTCCACTCCCAGTCCATCATGAATATCTACCTCTAAATCATCAAAATTCGCGCGTTTACCATCATCACTGCACACAATATAAAACTGACAGGTCTGTCCATCTTCAAGGCTAGAAGTTCGCGCAACACCTAATGCTCCGTTGTAGTGATGAAGTGAAGGGTTTATTTCAACTCCAAACGGTTTTCCAAAAACGCTTTGACCTTCACCGCCGCCTTGAATCATAAAATCAGGAATTACCCGATCAAACTCCACTCCATTATATTTTCCAGCCTTTGCAAGCTCAACAAAGTTTTTTACTGCCTTTGGAGCTGCCTTTTCAAACAACCTACATCGAATTGGTTTGCCGTCACCATAATCTTTAACATATATTGCAGCAATTTGCTCACCTGGTTGAGGCATATCTAACTGATTATCGATTGCAGCGCCTTTATTCATGGCAAGCTTAAATTCTCCAATTTTTAAATATTTCTTAAACACAAAAAACGCACCAATCGCTAAACCTAACACCAAAAAAATAATTATTAATATTTTTGGCTTTCGACCACCAAATCTTCTCCTTTTTATTCTAATATCTATGCCCATTATCTTAAATTTCATTTACCCTTTCCAAAAATTTTGTTCCAAAAATTTTATCGATGCAACTTCACTAAAACAAGCTTATTTTTTTCATTTTTTGGCAACCAGCCTGCTTCCTTTTCGAGTTTCCTCAACCCTATAGCCACGCTCTTCAATTTTTGCACGCAAAACATCAGCACGCTGAAAATCTTTTGATCTTCTAGCCTTGTCACGCTGATTGAACAATTCCAAAACATCTGCTGGAATGTTCTCATCTTCCACCTCGGTTTCATCTAAAATTCTCAAAACATCAACCAATTCACAAAACGCGTTTAAAATATTCTCTAGATTCTGCCGACTAGTTTCAACCCTTAAACTAGCAAAATCGCTCATCGCTTTAACAAAATCAAAAATAACAGCTATCGCATCTGCTGTGTTAAAATCATTGTTAAGAGCATTCAAAAACCGTGCCTTAAAATTAATAAGCTGATTATTCAAACTTTCACTCTGCTGACCAGAATATGACTTCTTAATAGCAAACCTCAAACTATTTCGAAAATTTTTCAAACGATCAAGCGCAGCCCTACATTGCTCCATAAGATCCAAACTAAAATTAAGTGGTGAACGATAATGCGCCTGAACAATCAAAAACCTTAAAACTTCATAGCCAAACTTGGTTGCAAGCTCCCTGACAGTGAAAAAATTCCCTAAAGATTTTGACATCTTCTCATCGTTTATGCGTATAAATCCGTTATGGAGCCAATAATTTGCGAACTTAACCCCGTTTGCGCACTCGCTTTGAGCTATTTCATTCTCATGATGCGGAAATATCAAATCCTGACCGCCGCAGTGAATGTCTAGCGTTTTTGCCGCATATTTACTGGCCATAACCGAACATTCTATGTGCCACCCAGGCCGACCGTTTCCCCACAAAGAAGGCCAAAATGGTTCACCCGGCTTCGCCGCCTTCCACAAAACAAAATCAAGCGCCTCCCGTTTAGCACCGTTTAATTCAACTCTTTTGCCCGAAACCAAGCTGTTCAAATCCATCTTCGAAAGCCTGCCATAATTTTTAAACGACGACGTTTTAAACATAACATCATCACCAGCAACATAGGCATGCCCTTTTTCAATCAATTTTTTAATGAATTCAATTATCGAATCAATATTTTGGCTAACCCTTGGCGCAACGGTCGGAACATCAACCAAAAGCCCCTGTGCATCGATTTCATATTCATCGATGTAGTTTGAAACAACCGATTCAAAACTCACCCCTTGCGACAATGCTTTATTTATGATTTTGTCGTCAACATCAGTAAAATTTTGAACATAGACCACTTCAAAGCCGCTGTAGACTAAATAACGACGCAAGCAATCAAAAATAACCATAGGCCGAGCGTTTCCAATGTGAATGTAGTCATACACCGTAGGCCCACAAACATACATTTTAACCCTACCAGGCTCATTCGGAATAAACGGTTCAACCTTTCGGGTTAACGTGTTAAAAAAACTAATCACAATTTATAATTCTCCCAAAACAAAATTTTTATTATTAACTAGTTCGCTAATTTAAAAAACTTGCTCACAATTTTACTCACAATAATAGTTTTAACAACCTATCTCACTTATATATTATAAATGAAGACTTTTTAAAAATTCTTAAATTCTTCCAGCTGAAAAATTAAAAACCACATGTACGATAGAACAAGCTTAGAAATAGCCTTTAGCAGCACAAGCATCCTAAATAAGCTTAAGTTTTTAGCCGTAGATGATTTAAACTACTAAACAGACCATCAAAGACATAATCAATATATTAAAATTTAATCTATTTTGCAAATTTTTTTAAAATTTTTTTGAAAAAACTCAAACCAAAAATGATAAAATCTTGACACAAAATCACTGCTGAACTATAATTATTGATCATTAATTTTAATAAAATTCAAAACAAATAAACAGAGGATCAAAACAATGAAAATCAATGAAAACTACCTAAAGCTAAAACAAAACTATCTATTCGCAACAGTTTCAGAAAAAGTCGCAAAATTTAAAGCAACCCACCCAAACAGCAGCGTAATAAACATGGGAATTGGCGACGTGACCCAGCCCCTTTGCGAAGAAGTTGTGCTTGAACTAAAAAGCGCTGCCAACCAAATGCAAAATCAAAAAACCTTTAAAGGCTATGGCCCCTACGAAGGCTATGAATTTTTACGTGAAACGATCGCTAACCAATTCAAAAAGCGCGGAGTTAACCTAAAAACCAGCGAAATTTTCATAAACGATGGCGCAAAATCAGACTGCGCCAACATATTAAACATTTTTTCAAGCGGCCAAACTGCACTCATCGTTGACCCAACCTATCCAGCGTATGTTGACACAAATATTATGGCTGGTAATAATATTATTTTCGCAAATGCCACAAAAGAAAATAATTTTTTACCCCTTCCAAACAAAAAAATCGATGCTGATTTAATATATATATGTTCACCAAACAACCCAACCGGCGCCACATTTTCAAGGGCTGATTTAGCGGTTTGGGTAGAATACGCCTTAGAAAAAGACGCCATAATTTTGTTCGATTCGGCTTACAATGCCTTCATCGAAGACGACAGCCTTCCACGAAGCATTTTTGAAATAGAAAACGCCAAATTTTGCGCAATAGAAATTTGCTCTTTCTCAAAAACAGCAGGGTTCACTGGGCTCAGATGCGGGTTCACTATTGTTCCTGAAAACCTAAAACGCGGCCAAACTTCGCTAAATAAACTTTGGATGCGCCATCAAGCCTCGAATTTTAACGGGGTTTCATATGTTGTGCAGTGTGCCGCTGCTGCAACATTCAGCGAAAAAGGAAGCGATCAGATTAAAAACACTCTAAAAATATATAAGAACAATGCGAAAATCATGAGCCAAACATTATCGGAATTGGGAGTTTTTTTCACAGGAGGAATAAACTCGCCCTATATTTGGTTTGAATGCTTCGACGGAACAAAATCATGGGATTTTTTCGACATTCTGCTTGAAAAATTACAAATAGTTGGAACGCCTGGGGTCGGTTTTGGCCAAAACGGCGAGCATTTCTTTAGGTTGACTGCCTTCTCCACCGAAGAAAACACAAAAAAAGCAATGAACTTGCTCACGCAATTAAAAAACTGAATAAGCCCTAAAAATCAGCAAAATAATTTAAAATATTGATTATGAAATCTGTGAATTATAGATATTCACCAAATTTTAAAACTACGCATATAAATAACGCATATTTCATATTCAAAAACACTAAAATTGAATTTTATTTTTGGAGGCAACAACATGCAAAATTTAGGCTACTACAATGGCGTTATCAAGCTGCTGGAGGAACTATACATTCCTGCAACCGACAGAGCAGTTTATTTTGGCGACGGGGTATATGAAGTAGCGTTTGCCGTAAATCAAAAACCATTCGCGCTCGATGAACACATAGATCGGTTTTTTAACAGCTGCAAACTGCTAAAAATAGAATTTGCAAAAACCAAAAATGAACTAAAACAAACAATCATGAAACTACTAAAAATCCAAAAAAGCTTCAAACAGAAAATATACTGGCAAGCATCTCGCAGCAGCGGAATACGACAACATACATACAACACAACTCTTCCACCTAACCTGCTCATTACCATAACAAACGAATCGGTCAAAAACATGGAAACAATGAAATATGACTTGATTTCGGTTGAAGACACCCGCTTTTTACACTGCAACATAAAAACTTTAAATTTGATTCCTGCTGTTATGGCCTCACAAGAAGCCGAACAACAAGGTGCGCAGGAAGCAGTGTTACATCGAAACGGGTTCGTGACTGAATGCGCCCATTCCAATATTTCTATTCTAAAGAACGGGGTTTTGAAAACTGCGCCTTCAAATAACCTGATTCTTCCCGGCGTTACCAGAAAACATTTAATCGAAATATGCGAAAATTTAAAAATTCCTGTTCTACAACAACCGTTCACATTAAACGAACTTTTAGATTGCGATGAAGCCATAGTTTCAGCAAGCGGAATTTTGTTAATTGCAGCAAAATCGGTAGATAAAAAACCAATCGGCGGCAAAGCCAACGCCCTCCTAACTAAAATTCAACAAACCTATAAGAAAAAAATAGTTGAACAGTGTGGCCAATCACTATATTAATCGCACATACACCATAACTAAACTACACTAAAATTAAAAAATTAAAAAGCAATAATTAAGAATACTCAAATAGTTTAGACAAAGGCAGCGAAGAAAAACAAAGCAAAAACGAAAACAAAATGTTGCTTGAAAAAACCTCTAACATCACACAGGTATATATTAAATTTCTGAAAAAATCTTTTGAAGAAAAAAATAATAAATTCCTCGAACAAATGATGGATAAATTTAAAGATAATATTGCCACGCTTTATATAATTATCGACAATTGCATATACGAATTCATGAAAGATAATTCTATTGAAGATTTACAGGATTTTACTACGATATGCGACAGTAATGCACAAAAACTAGATGAATTACATAATAAAGTAAATAAGGCTGTTGAAAATTTCGACCTTGCAAATTTAAATTTTTTGATCAGCAAATAAATCAGAAAATTTCCAT
>JAZUIR010000089.1:0-6239 GCA_045642305.1 Oscillospiraceae bacterium
AGTTGGTGCCCATTGTTGTCTTCCTAAGACCGCTTGGCCTCCGACTTAAATCGCTACAACTGGCAAAACTAGGATTTGATTTAATCGATAAAAAACGCAACATTTTAATTCGAGAAATGATGAAATTAATAGATGTTGCAAAATCCATTAGAGGTGAAATAGAATCAACATTCGAAAAGGCCTACAAAGCCCTTCAAACTGCAAACATAACACTTGGCATATGCGAAAACATAGCAAACACAATAAAAATCGAAGACGGCATAAAAATAAAATACAGAAGCATAATGGGAGTTGAAATTCCAAAAGTAACGCTAGATTCAACATTAGACACCGAAGCTTACGGTTTTTTTGAAACAAATTCGCAGCTCGACGTTGCATATATATGTTTCGACAAGGCCAAACGAATAAGCGCAATTCTGGCTGAGGTCGAAAACAGCGTATATAAACTAGCTAAAGAAATTAAAAAAACTCAAAGACGCGCAAATGCTCTAAAGAACATAAACATTCCGAAAATAGAATCCGAAATAAAAACAATTTCTAACTATTTAGAAGAAAAAGAACGTGAAGAATTCAGTCGCTTAAAAATAATTAAAAAAACCAAAATCGAACAATAAGAATTCAACTATTTTCATTAATTTTCATGTCTTTGACAGTAAAACGAAAATTCAACTCACGAAACCTGATCGTTTAATATCGTTTAATATTGTTAAAACATATCAAAAAATTTATACTATCTAGAATGCAACCTACACCTATGTGGAAGGTTGCCTTTTTTATAATATCCAACAAGGCCACTACCACATCCATCGCATAAAATTTGACCACTTTCTTTGCAGTAATGCTTCTTCACCACAAATTCCTGCAACAAATCAAAGGTTTCCTTGCCTGAATCTGACCTGCTACCTACTAAAACTTTCTCGCCAACCAATTTGAACAACTCAGCCGGTTTCATCAAACCTTTGCCACCAATCCACACACCAACAACATATTTTGGAGTTAATCCAACAAAACTTAAACTTTTCTCATCATCACTCGTTCCAGTTTTTCCAACAACTTCAATTCCTTTCGAATCAAGATTTGCAGGCCTTCCTGTTCCGTCAACAACAACCGCACGCAAAAGTCTGTTCATTATAGCGCTGGTTGATGAATCAATAACCTTAGAATGACTTCTTTTAGGCTCAAACAAAACCTCGCCAACAGAATTAGCTATTTTTTCATAGGTTGTTGAATTCGTAAAATAACCACCATTTCCAAAAATCTGGTAGGCATTAGTGAGTTCGCTAAGCTTAACTCCTCTTGTTAATGAACCAATTGCCATGGCTTCAGTTTCAAATGTTTTCTTATCATATGGTCTAGATGGCGGATATATAGTTTCAAAATTCAAATCATCAGTTAAAAAATCACAAATACGCTCAACACCAAGCTTATTAGCTAACTCAACCGGAATAGTGTTTAACGAATTAGCAACAGCATACTCCACAGTAACGTTACCATGATATTTTTTATCGAAATTGCTAGGCCAGCTGCGCCCATCAACCTCCTTAACCGGTTCATCGTTAACAAGCGATGAATAATTTATCATATTACCATTAATCGCCAAAGCATATATGAACGGCTTAAAACTTGAACCCGGCATAATTATAGCACTGGTTGCATAACTCATAACTGCCCTATCACCCGCCGGCTTTTCACCAAGCCCACCAACACATGCCTTCATATTCCCAGCATGATCATATATGACACAAGCAGCTTTTGGCTTATTTTTAAACGATTTAAGCCCAAAATTTGAAGGATTTTCAAACAATTCCTCAAGTTTAGCCTGCAAAGTATTATCAACAGTGGTATATATTTTAACTCCGCTTTTTTTTATTTCGCTATCGGCCTTTTTCCTGTCATCAATGCCCTTAATCTGCATATAGTCAGAAACTGCCTGATTCAACACCGTATCAACAAAATAACTTTGACGATTGCTAATAGATTTATTAGAAATCTTGCCCATAACTGCTTTAACAGGCTGTTTAACCGCTTTTTCATATTCCTCACGACTTATCATTCCTAGATGAAACATATTACGCAAAGTCTTATCCCTGCGCATCTTATTGTTGTAAGGATTCTTTATCGGATCATAAAAAACCGGATTTCTAATCATAGACGCAAGCGATGCACATTCTGCTAAAGTTAATTTGCTCATATCATCTTTATTAAAATATAGTTTAGCTGCAATTTTCACTCCTTCAAAATTGCCATATATTCCTCCAATAGGAACCTTATTAATATATGCTTCCATAATTTGATCTTTAGTATAGGTTCTTTCTAAGCTAAACGCCCTATATATTTCTCTAAACTTGCGACTTACTCCATCAAAACCACGACTTGCCCTGTCATTAGTAAAATTCTTAACAACCTGCTGAGTTATGGTTGACCCACCCTGATTATTACGCAAAAAATGAAAAAGCATGTTGAAAAATGCAACAAAAGTCCGCTTAAAATTAACTCCCTTATGTTTATAAAACGCCTTATCTTCCAACGCAACAAACGCATCTGTCAAATATCTAGGAATAGTGCCAATAGTGGCATATAATCTTCTCGGCCCCGGTGAAACCACACTAATCGGAACATATTTTCCGTTGCTGTCAAGCCCCAAAACAACAGTTGACCCGCTATCCATAACACTATCTTCATCAAGCTTAATGGTTGATTGTTTATCGGTAGCCATCATAACATATAGCGTGAGGCCTGTTGCCAAAATGCTGAGCACAATAACCAACAGCAAAAATAAACATACAAAAACTTTTATCAACCAAAAAATAAACCTATATAGGCCACGAGAAGAAAACGGAAAAACAACCCTGTTTATTAGCCTACCATCGCTAGAAATATCTTTAAAACCACCACCAGAACCACGACGACGCCTAAACATAAAAAATCGCAAACCAAATAAACCAAATTTTTTTTGTGCTCGATTTAACTTTTTCGAACTGCTCGAAATATCTTTAAACTTTTTTTTCATATAAGCCTATACCCCTTTAAAACCAACACTCCTTCAAACAGATACTTTTTTAAAAAAATTTATAACTCCACTTTGTTCAACAAATTAATAATTAATTTAAATCAAAACTTGTTTGAACTTTCAAGACAAACCACTTCATTTTCCTTTACAGAAAACGAAATATCTTTTATCGAATCATTAGAATCAATTATTAAATTTACTATAAAATCTTCAACCTTTTTTCGAATTTCACGACGCAAATCACGTGCACCATATTTTTGAATTTCGATAGAACCAATCAAAAAATCAACCAGTTTGCTATCATATGAAAAATTAATTCCACGATTTTTTAGCTCATCTGCCAAATCATTAAGCATCAAACTAGCTATCTGCCTCAAGTTTTCTGAAGTTAACCTATTAAATAAAACTATTTCATCAACCCTTGCCATGAATTCAGGCCGCAAAAACCTCTCCAAAGCCTTCTTCGCCTTTTCCAGTTCAATCTCATTTTGAGTTTTATCAAACCCAACCACCCCAAAACCATCCGAACTTCCAGCGTTTGAAGTCATAACAATTATTGTGTTTTTAAAATCAACCGTTCTCCCATGAGAATCAGCGACCTTGCCCTCGTCCAAAATTTGCAACAACAAATTCATAACATCAGGATGAGCCTTCTCTATTTCATCAAACAACACAACACTATAGGGCTGACGCCTAACCTTTTCAGTTAACTGTCCAGCATCATCATAGCCAACATAGCCGGGAGGAGAACCAGTTAACCTCGAAACCGCATGCTTTTCCATGAATTCCGACATATCAAACCTGATTAAATTGTCAACCCTGTCAAACAAAGAACTTGCCAAAACCTTAACCAACTCAGTTTTTCCAACCCCTGTTGGACCAACAAAAATAAATGAAACCGGCCGTGGTTGCGACGACAACTGAACTCGCCTTCGCCTAACCGCAAGAACCACCTCCTTAATTGCATTTTGCTGACCAATCACCTTTTTAGAAAGCTCTTTTTCTAAATTTTGCAGCTTTTTGGTTTCACTCTGCTCTATTCTTGTTGCTGGAATTCCAGTCCACAACTCAACTACACGAGCCAAATCGCTGGGTTTAACACTAATTTTTGAAACCTTTTCCTTAAAACTTTGAATATCTTCGTTTATTTTACTAAATTCCTGTTTTGTTTTAGCAATAGCCTCATAATCAGGTTCCTGCCCATTTGCAGGTTCCAAGCTTTTCTCCTTTTCCAAAAATTTTTCACGCTTATCAAGTAATTTTTCATACTCATTAATTTCATTACTGTGAAGCGCTCTAAAAGCACAGGCCTCATCAATTAAATCAATTGCCTTATCCGGCAAAAACCTATCGTTTATATATCTCTCAGAAAAATATACTGCATCTGAAATAATTTGCGGCTCAATTTTAACGTTATGATATTTTTCATAATAGGATTTTATGCCGTTTAAAATTTGAATGGTTTCAGCAAAATTCGACTCCTCAACCGAAACAGGCTGGAAACGCCGCTCCAAAGCTGAATCATTTTCAATATATTTTCTATATTCACTGAAGGTTGTTGCGCCAATAAGCTGAATTTCACCTCTTGAAAGAGCTGGTTTTAAAATGTTTGCAGCACTCATCGACCCTTCCGAATCACCAGTTCCGATTAATGTGTGAATTTCATCAATAAACAAAATTATATTACCAACCTTTTTAACTTCCGAAATTAAACCTTTAACTCTGCTTTCAAATTGACCTCTAAACTGCGTTCCAGCAATCAATGAAGTCATGTCAACCAAATAAAGTTGCTTATTAGAAAGCCGATATGGCACGTCACCATCAACAATTTTTTGCGCTATAGCCTCAGCAATTGCCGTTTTTCCAACGCCAGGTTCACCAATAAGACACGGGTTATTCTTGGTTCTGCGCGACAATATCTGCACAACACGATATATTTCCTTTTTACGCCCAACAATAGCATCTAACTTTTTTGCATGCGCCTTACTAGTCAAATTTATTCCAAACGTGTCTAGATAGCGCAACTTGGATTTTTCATTCTTCTTACCAGCACTACCAGCAAAGTTCGGCCTTCCTAACCCATCAGGCGAAAACTGTTCGCCGCCGCCGCCACCACTGCCAGAAGCCCTTTCTTTTCCAGGAAACCCTCCAAAAAACGGATTAAACGAACCTACTCCACCAGGCTCAAAACCTTCCGGACCAAACATTCCCATTATTTGATTGCTCATACTTTCTAATTCATCCAAACCGGCCCTATTCACAATCTCATCAATCTGTGGAATATTAAGCTCCCTAGCACAAATAAAACATAAAAACTCCGACTCAGGCTTACCATTAACTTCTCTGCTAACATATATTATAGCACGCCTTTTCTTACACCTATTACAGAGCATATATAATCTCCTTTTAGCAATTATTTATTTTAAGTTTATTGAATCCTAAATTAATTATCCAAATCAAAATAACACACAAGCTATGTCGTTATGCTACTATGATTATGTTATATTATGAGAAATTTTTCAAGAGACAAATTATATAAAAATTTTAATTATGTGAATTATACGAGTTTTAAAGGTGATTTAATCCATAAAGTTACCAAAATAAATAATAAATATAGCTCATATCCATATAACTAAATTCTTATAAGCGAAAATATTCGATAAAATAAAAAAAACAAGTTTGTTGATTCAATAACTCTCAAGTTCAAAAAACTTAGTTTATCTTGCGTAACCAATATTAATAAAAAACAGCCGCCAGCAACAGCGACAACAAAAACCACCGCCTCCAGCGCTCCAAAAACTGCCCCTAAAAAACCATCTAATCCGTCTATTATAGGCAATTTTTTTAAAAGTCGACTCAAAACAAACAATTTTTTTAAAAAACGTTTAAACCCAACAAACAAAACTGCCATTAGCAACCACAAAACAAAATAATTTGAAAATGGATCATCAAACCAACCAAACCCTTTCGCTGGCACACCAAACCCTAAAGAACCTTCGCTAAATAATCTAAAACCATTTTGAAAAACCGGCTGAAAACCCAAAAACGAACCTAAAAACGAACCCAAAACCCCAAAAAACGACGACGACCTAAGAAAAAATCTTCCAAAAAAATTCGCAACAAAAAAACTAAACAAACAACTGCAAATCGAAATTAAACCATCAAGAAAACCTTTCCTGTAGCCATAAAATATGCTCGCCAAAAACGACACCACAACAAAAATGTCATA
>JAZUIR010000090.1:0-2320 GCA_045642305.1 Oscillospiraceae bacterium
GATAAAACCCAATCGGCCAAATCAAAACTTTCATGAGGTTTTTTGCCAACTCCAATCTTTACCCTAACAAAGTTTTCATCACCCACCAAGTCGATTATATTCCTGATACCATTTTGACCACCAGAACTTCCCCTTCGTCTAACCCTGATCTTTCCAATATCTAACATAGCATCGTCCACCAAAACGATCAAATCATCCACATCAAGCTTAAAATATTTAAGGGCTGAACTAACCGCAATCCCACTGCTATTCATGAAAGTTAGAGGCTTCAAAAGCAGGCAATTCAAATTCGCAATCGTCCCTGTTCCTATTAATGATTCAAACCTTTTCAGGCTAAAGTTTATGTTGAATTTTTCTGCCAAGCAATCAATTGCATCAAAACCCGCGTTGTGTCGCGTTCGACTAAACCTATCACCATAGTTTCCTAACCCAACAACAATTTTTTGCACACCTAAACCACCATTTTTTCTATTTAAAATTCTAAATAACCAATCAAAAATGACTACACCTCTCCTTCCCCAAAAAGCGGAGAAACCGCTTTGTCGTAGTGAATGTTTTCTATGGCACTGGCAAAAATTTCAGCAACCGAAACAACTAAAATTTTAGAAATATATTTTGTTTTTGGCAAAGCTATAGTGTCAGTTATCATAAGCTTTTCAATTCTTGAATTCTCAATTCTTTCAATTGCTGGCCCAGAAAGAACCCCATGAGTTGCACAAGCCGACACACTCTTCGCTCCTCCAACTTCGATTATTGCATTCGCTGCTCCACAAAGAGTTCCCGCAGTATCTATCATATCGTCAACTATTAAAACATCTTTGCCCTCAACGCTTCCAATTATGTTCATAACCTCACAACAATTTGCCTTCGGCCTCCGCTTATCAACAATGGCCAAAGCAACATTCAACTTTCGAGCCAAATTTCGAGCCCTAGTCACCGAACCCAAATCGGGAGATACCACCAAAAAATCATCGCTTTTAACATTCAAACACGAACTTTTTTTAAGACTGCTAGCCAAAACCTCAACTCCAAGCAAATTGTCAACTGGAATGTTAAAAAAACCCTGAATTTGTGGAGCGTGCAAATCCATAGTTAGAATGCGATTTGCACCTGCTGCAACAAGCAAATCAGCACAAAGTTTTGCAGAAATAGGGTCACGCGCCTTACTCTTACGATCCTGCCGAGCATAACCAAAATAGGGCAAAACTGCGGTTATTCGCCCTGCAGAAGCTCTCTTTAAAGCATCAATTAAAATTAAAAGTTCCATGAGATTAGTGTTCACCGGAAAACTGGTTGACTGAATCACAAAACAATCACTGCCCCGAACCGACTCTTGAATAGACACCGAAATTTCACCATCACTGAAGGTTGAAACCGTTGCCCTTCCAATCGGTAAATTCAAATTCTTCAAAATCAAATCTACCAAATTTTTATTAGAATTTCCTGCAAAAACCTTTACTTTCTTGTTTTCAACACTCACCTGGCAAAAACCCCTTTGTTTTAAAAACTTATCTACTATGCTCTATCGATTAATTTAAAATACACCATGACGTGATTATATAACAAAACAAAATTTTAATCAAGAAAAAACCAAAAATTAACGCCAAACCTTGACAAAAAATCACAATAATATTACAATGATCATCATGATATTTTACACTCCACATGCGTCTCACAAAAATGCAATAACGATAGTGGCACAGCAGTAATGGTGGTTTTCACAAATGATAAAAAAAAAATTATTTAAAAAAATAAATTCAGCAAATATTCTAAGCCGACTCATAACAATTATGGCAATTCTGGTTGTGTTGTTCATAACATCACTAGAAAAACTTGATTTTTGTAATGCGCAATCTTTTGAAAGCAAAAGATTCACAACAGTAGAAGAAGGGATTCTAACAGTTGGCACCAATGCAACGTTTCCCCCGTTTGAATATGTTGACGAAAACAACAAAATTAACGGATTCGATATAAAATTTATAGAAAAAATAGCAGAAAATTTAGGTTATAAACTAAAAATATGCGATATGGATTTTGACGCATTAATTCCATCACTAGGCACAAAAACCGACGTTGTCATAGCTGCAGTCACCAAAACTGAAGAGCGCGAGAAGATGGTTGATTTTTCAAAGCCATACTACGAATCAAAACAGTTTGTTCTCACGAAAAAAGATAAGAAAATCGAACACAGAAACGATCTAAAAAACTGCATAATGGCCGCTCAAACCGGATCAACCGGCCATAACTTAATTAAAGAACTCAACGAAGAATTTAAACAACCCGAATCAAAAATAAAATCATCAAAAGATTTCATAACGCT
>JAZUIR010000091.1:0-8916 GCA_045642305.1 Oscillospiraceae bacterium
GGGTTTTTTTGGCGGCGAAATTTTGCAGGAACAGTGAGTTTAACTAATTGGGCCAGTTCTGTTGTGGTTTGAATGGGTGCCTTTTGTCTTTCGATGGCAATCTTTTTGGCAATTAAGTTAGCAAATTTTTCATCACCAAAATCTCTCAAAATTTTTGCTATCTTGTTTTTTTCAAAACTGTTAACCACGTCAAAAGCTGAGATGCCACTTTTGCTCATTCGCATGTCGAGCCGACCGGTTTTTTTGTGGGAAAACCCGCGATTTGCGTTGTCTAGCTGAAAAGATGATACGCCAAGATCCATCAAAATTCCATCAACCGAAAAGACGTTTAATTTAGCTAATTGTTGTTTCATTTTTGAAAAGTTGCTGAGCACAACCTTCGCTGTTTTAGCATCTTTCAGCCTGTTTGTTGCTGCTTTAACGGCGTCAGGGTCTCTGTCGAAGCAGATCAACTGGCTGTTTTGATGGGATTTGCTATTTTGATCATAATCGAGTGATTGTAAAATTTTTGCGATCTTGATTGCATGGCCAGCACTCCCAACTGTTGCATCAACATAGATTCCAGCAGATTTTAGATTAAGCATTGCGACTACTTCGTTTACCATTACTGGAACATGATTAAATGATGCGGCGGTTGATTCGCTCGAACTTTGAGAATTTCCCATTTTGTTTTGCTTCCAGCTTTTTAGAGAATTAAAATTTTGAATTTATTGAATTTTTATTGTACTTCACATTTGCTTGACGTCTATGCATAGTTGTGGTTGTGGAAACTTTTATGTGGAAGATTTGAAAGTTTTTCAAACCTTGTTAGACATAATTATAATGAAATTTATTAAAATAGCAACAGCATTTTTTAAATTATTTTGTAGATCAAAAAAATTTTTTCAGAAAAAATTTTTAATGTGGCGTTTTGTTGTTGAGCTATATTATATTATTGGTTTTAATCTGGTTTTAATTGCTTGTGTTGATTTTGTGCAAAACAGACAACGATAGAGCTTGACAATTAATTTGCTGAAATATAAACTGTATTGGATAGGCGTTGATTTTTAATTTTGAATGTTGTTGCCCAATTTTTGTTTGTTTACATTAACTAGTATGAATTTAATAATATATCAAAAACATATCAAAATTTCGTGGTTTATGGCTTGGGTTTTTAATGAATAAATTAATTAAATTGATATAAGAGGAGTTTGTTGTGAATATTTTAGTAATCAATGCAGGTAGTTCGTCTTTGAAATATCAGCTAATTGAAATGGATCGTGAACAAGTTTTGGCCAAAGGAATTTGCGAACGCATAAACATCGCAGGAAGTGAAGTTACTCATAAAACATTCGATGGAAGGAGCATTCAAAAAAGCATTGAATTAAATTCACACAAGCAGGCGTTTGATGTTGTGGTTGATTTGCTTTTGAGCCCAAAATTTGGGGTTTTAAAAAGTTTGAGCGATGTTGCTGCTGTTGGGCACAGGGTTGTTCAAGGTGCTGAAAAATTTAAGGAATCTGTCGTAGTTGATGATTCAGTTTTGCAGGAGATAAAAAATTTGAGTGTTCTTGCTCCACTTCATAATTTGGCACATGCTCAGGCAATTGAGGCTTGCAGGTTGGCTTTGGGCGAAAATGTGTTTCAGGTGGCTGTTTTTGATTCAGCCTTTCATCAAACCATTCCGGTTTATGCCTATCTTTATGGTTTACCGTATGAGGCATACACAAAATATCGCGTTAGAAAATATGGTTTTCACGGAACTTCACATCGCTATGTTAGTTTAAAGGTTTCAAAAATCATTGGCAGACCATTAAGCGAACTAAAAATTGTTAGCTGTCATTTGGGAAATGGTTCTTCGATTTGTGCCATAAAATTTGGTGAATCGGTCGACTGCTCAATGGGGTTAACTCCGCTTGATGGGGTTTTGATGGGAACTCGATGTGGTTCGGTTGACCCTTCTGCGGTGACCTTTCTCATGGAAAAGCAGGGTTTAACATTGGCTCAAATGAACAGGCTCATGAATGGTGAGTCGGGTTTGCTAGGCATTTCAGGCGTGGGAAGTGATTTTAGAGATGTTACAAAAGCTGCACGAGCTGGAAATGAACGTGCGAAAATTGCGATTGAAATGCTGGTCTATCAGGTTAGGAAGCGAATTTGTGCTGCAATGGCTGCGATGGATGGGGCCGATGTTGTTTTATTTACTGGAGGAATTGCTGAAAATTCTGATTTTTTGCGTAGTAAAATCTGCAGCGATTTGAGTTTTTTGGGGGTTGATTTGAGTGAAGCTGAAAATTCAAATAAGCTTCAAGGGCGCGAAGGTTTGATTAGTTCAAGCAATTCGAAAATTAAGGTTTTTGTTGTTGCAACAAACGAGGAGCTCATGATAGCACGTGACACTTTAGGTTTGTTAGAAAAAAGTGGTAAAGTTTAGGGTTTGAAAAAATTTTGTTGGAAGGCAGTTAATTCAAATGAAAAAGGTTCGAACACGGTTTGCGCCATCGCCTACGGGCTATATGCATATTGGCAATTTGCGAACGGCGCTCTATGCTTATTTGTTAGCTAGAAAGCATGGAGGTAGTTTCGTTTTGCGTATAGAAGACACTGATTGTGATAGGAAGGTTGAAGGTGCAGTTGAATTAATATATGAAACATTAAAAAAAGCAGGTTTATATTGGGACGAAGGCCCCGATGTTGGCGGGAATTATGGCCCCTATGTTCAGAGTCAACGAATGGAAATTTTTAAAAGATATGCTGATGAATTAATTGAGAAAGGTTTTGCCTATCCTTGTTTTTGTACAAAGGCTAGGTTAGATAGGGTTCGCGAGTTGCAAAAAGCTGCAAAGCTCGTTCCAAAATATGACGGATGTTGCAGGAACTTGACCAAGCAACAAATTGAACAAAACCTTAATTCGGGGTTGCCATTTGTTGTTAGGCAGAAAATGCCTATTGTGGGGCAGACGCGGTTTTTTGATGAGGTGTTTGGTGAGGTTGTTGTTGATAATTCTAATTTAGATGATCAGGTTTTGGTTAAGTCTGATGGTATGCCAACCTATAATTTTGCTAATGTTGTTGATGATCATTTAATGCAAATTAGTCATGTGATTCGAGGCAGTGAATATTTATCTTCCACTCCGAAATATAATTTGCTTTATGAGGCTTTTGGATGGGATAAACCAAAATATATTCATTGTTCGCCGGTTATGAAGGATTCGCACACGAAATTTTCAAAGCGTAATGGTGATGCAACTTTTGATGATTTGTTGAATCAAGGTTTTTTACCTAGCGCAATAGTGAACTATATAGTGCTTTTGGGGTGGTCGTCAAAAAGTGTGAGGGAGATTTATAGTTTAAGTGAATTGGTTGAGGTTTTTGACGTCGCCGGGATAGTTAAATCGCCTGCTATTTTTGATTTTAAGAAGTTGCTTGCATTTAATTCAATCTACATCAAAGCTCTTTCTGATGATGAATTTTTGAATCTTGCTGGAAGCTACATGCATTCTGCCGTTAAATCGAATGTTGATTTTAGGTTTTTGGCTAAAATGTTAAAAAGTAGGGTTAACGTGTTTAGTGAAATTGCTGAACAGGTTGATTTTGTTGATGAGTTGCCGAGTTTTGATTTGAGTTTGTTTGTTAATAAAAAAATGAAAACTACGCTTGAAATATCACTCAAATCGTTAGAAGCTGTTTTGCCGGTTTTTGAAGGTTTGATCAATTTTGATTTTGATTCGGTCCATGATGCAGCGTTTGGCGTAATTGAAAGGTTGGGGCTAAAAAATGGTCAATTGCTTTGGCCTATCCGAACGGCGCTTTCTGGAAAGCAGTTCACCCCAGGTGGAGGAATTGAGCTTGCTTGTTTGTTAAAAAAAGATGAAAGTTTGAAACGAATTCAGCAATCGATTGAAAGGCTGAGGCGTGAACTTGGAGTTTAGGTGGAGTTTTTTAATTTTTTGTATTATCTGATAGTTAGTGGAAGAAATTGGGTTTAAACCAAGTTTGAAGGAGTAATAGTTTGAGCGAGACGTTCAAGATCTTATTTATTGGAGATGTTGTTGGGCAGCCGGGTTGTAGGGCAGTGGCTTCGGTTCTGCCTGAGCTTAAGTTAGCGAAAAATATTGATTTGGTTGTTGCAAATGCAGAAAATTCTGCAGTTGGCAATGGTGTGTCGCGTGAGTCGGCGGAGTTTTTGTTTGATTGTGGTTGCGATGTTCTAACTGGAGGAAATCATAGTTTTAGGCAGAGCAGTGTTTTTGGTTTGTTAAAAAGTTGTGACAGGGTTTTGCGGCCTGCGAATTTGTCGAGAAAGTGTCCCGGCAGGGGTTATTATGTTCACATAGTTGAAGGTTTTTCGGTTGCCATAGTTAATTTAATAGGTCAAGTTTTTTTGAACGCTAATTCTTCACCGTTTGATGAGATAGATTATCTGCTTGGAAGAATAAAAAGCCGATTTATTGTTGTAGATTTTCATGCTGAAGCCACTGGGGAGAAAGGCGCTTTGGCTCACTATTTAAATGGCAGGGTGTCAGCAGTTGTTGGAACTCACACTCATGTGCAGACTCGTGATGCTAGGATATTGTCGAAGGGCACGGGGTTTTTAACCGATGTTGGAATGGTTGGACCCTATGTTGATTCGGTTTTGGGGGTGTATTATGATTGTGTGGTTCACAAAGCTTTGACTCAATTGCCAACCAAATTTGAGGTGAAGAGTTCGCCTTGCGTTTTCAGTGCAGTTTTGTTGAGTTTAAATTCGCATAGCGGCTGTTGTGAAAAAATTGAACCGATTTTTTTAACAGATGTTTAGTTTTATTGCGTTTTGGTGTTTGCATGGAGCATGGATTAGGGTTTATTTTAAAATATTTTAAGGCAGGGCTCGAGTTTAAAACATTTGATTGTGGTTAGATTTGAGGTTGAGGTTTTCGTGTTTAATGTGCAGGATGATTTAAATAGATCGGTTTTAGTTTTAAACAAAATTGGAAAAACGCGGGCAAAAGCCTATTCAAGGCTGAAGATTTTTAGTTTGTTTGATTTAATATGCCATTTTCCGCGTGGCTATTTTGATTGCAGTCGGCCGATTGCTGTGAAAAATCTTGTTGATGGGCAAAAGTGTTGTGTTAAAGGTAGGGTTGTTGAGAAGTTGCCTGTTTTGACGCGTGGACGGTTTAAGGTTTTTCGAGCTGTTGCTGAGGATGATTTTGGCAGTCGGTTTGGTTTAATTTTTTTTAACACGGCTTTTTTGTTTGGTCGGTTGCGAGTCGGCAATTTCTATTTGTTTTTTGGCTTGGTTGAGAAAAGTTTTTACGGGTTTAATATAAAATCTCCCATGGTTATTGAAAAAAACAGATTGGGTTTGATTGCAAAATATGGAGAAAGCGCCGGAATTAATTCGGCGTTTATTTCAAGCAGTGTTTTTCAAGTTTTGAGTAGTTTGAGGGTTTGTGAGAACTTGCCGGTTTCGATTTTGAAAAAGTTTGATTTGGTTGATAGACATGAGGCGTTTTTGAGTGTTCATTTTCCCAAAAATGAGTTTGTTTTAAACGAGGCAAAACGGCGGTTAATTTTTGAAGAATTGTTTTTTTGGCAGTTAGGTTTGAAATTTTTGAAAAACCAAAATTCAAAGCCCACAAGCATTAGATTAAACCCGAAAAATTGCAATTTGCATGAGTTTTTAAGCATTCTGCCGTTTAGTTTAACGGCTCATCAGTTAAAGGTTATTGATGAGTGTGTTTCTGATTGCTGCAAAGATGTTGCAATGAATCGGCTAATTCAAGGTGATGTAGGTTGTGGCAAAACGGTTGTTGCTCAGGCAATTTGTTTTTTGTTTGCAAAACTAAATTTTCAGGTTGCCGTGATGGCGCCAACCGAGATTTTGACGAGGCAACATTTTGAAAATTTTAGAAAGGTTTTTTCTAGGTTAAACATTGGAGTAGAAATGCTTGTTGGTTCACTAAAAAAATCTCAGCGTGGGGCTGTGTTAGAAGGTTTAAAAACTGGAGAAACGAAAATTGTTGTTGGAACCCATAGTTTGTTTAGTGCTGATGTTGAATTTAAAAATTTGGGTTTGGTCATAACCGATGAGCAGCACAGGTTTGGGGTTTTGCAGCGCAGTAGGTTGGCTTTTAAAGCAAAAACAAAGTCGCCTCATGTTTTTGTTATGTCGGCAACTCCTGTTCCGCGCAGTTTGGCTTTAACTATTTTTGCTGATTTAAATGTTTCGATAATAGAAAAAGGGCCAGCTCACAAGGCTTCGATTTCAACGTTTCACATTCCATCGAACAAACGTAAACGAGCTCTTATGTTTGTTGCAAATGAAGTGAAAAAAGGCAGGCAAGCCTACATAATCTGTCCAGCAATTGAAGAATCCATCGCTGGTAATAAGCGATCGGTTAATGTTCTAAGCTATTTTGAAAATTTAAAACAATTGCCAGAGTTTGAGTTTGTTAGGGTTGCGGTGTTGCATGGCAAACTTTCTGGTGATGAGAAAGCTGCAATAATGAATGAATTTGTTAGCCATAGAATTGATGTTTTGGTTGCCACCACAGTGGTTGAAGTAGGCATAGACAACCCTAATGCCAGTGTAATTGTGGTTGAAAACGCTGAATTGTTTGGCCTTTCAACGCTTCATCAGCTTAGAGGCAGGGTTGGACGTGGAACAATCGATTCGTTTTGCATCTTGATTAGCGATGGAACCAGTTTTGAGGCAATTAATCGGTTGAAAGCGATGTGTCGGCTCAGTGATGGTTTTGAAATTGCGAAGTTTGACTTGAAGTTGCGCGGGCCGGGAAATTTTTTTGGAACTATGCAGCATGGGTTGCCCAATTTTAGAATAGCAAATTTGTTGAATGATGCTGATTTGATTGGGATTTGTTCGGTTGAGGCTGATCGGTTTTTAAAATGTTGCAGTCAAAGTGAACAAGGCAGGCGGTTTGTTTCTAGGGTGATGAAGTCTATGCTGACAGGTGAGATGGGTTTGGTTTTGTGAAAGGGGCCATTTAGTTTGGAATTTTGTTGAGAATTGGTTTTGTTTATGCTACAATCGTCAGTGCTAAATTTATGTGTTCTTAATTAAGATTTTTTATTAATATTTTAAGAAAGCGGAAATTGTAAAGTTTGATTTGTGGAGGTTTAAATTATTATGAATATTAAATTTAATGACAAGATTATAAAATTGCAAGAAGGCGTCACTATATTTAATTTTTTGCAGTCGCATGAACCAGAGTGTTGCAAAAAGGCTTGTTGTGCGTTGGTTAATGGTGAGGTGGCTGATTTGCGTGACGAGCTTGTTGACGGTTGTGAGTTAAAGGTTTGTAATTTTGATTCGATTGAAGGCAAACATGCTTTCTGGCACACGTCGGCTCACATTTTAGCACAAGCAGTTTTGAAAATATATCCGGATGCTGTGTTTGGGGTTGGGCCGTCAATTGAAAGCGGATTTTTTTACGACATCGACTTGAAAAAGCAGCTTTCAATTTCTGATTTGGCTGAAATCGAAGCTGAAATGAAAAGAATTGTTGAGCAAAACTATGAAGTAAAGCGCAGAGTTTTGAGTGTTGATGAGGCAAGAGAATTCATGAAAAACGCGAATCAGCCCTATAAGGTTGAATTAATTGATCAATTTTCGCAAACTAACGACACGGTCACTTTCTATGAGCAGGGTGATTTTGTTGATTTGTGTCGCGGGCCGCATTTGATGTTAATTGGAATGGTTAAGTCGATTAAGCTAACAAATGTTACAGGAGCTTACTGGAAGGGTGATTCTGAAAACAAAATGTTGCAACGAATTTATGGTATTTCGTTTCCAAGTGAAGAACTTCTAAAGAATCATTTGCAGTTTTTGGAAGAGGCAAAACGACGCGACCACAGGAAGCTTGGTAAGGAACTTGAGCTTTTTTGTTTTGTTGAAGAAGGAGTTGGGTTTCCGTTTTTTTTGCCGCACGGAATGATAATAAAAAATGAACTTGTTAACTATTGGCGGAGGGTTCATTCTAGAGCTGGCTATCTTGAAATTTCAACACCCATGATTTTGTCGCGTGATTTGTGGGAGCAGAGTGGTCATTGGAGTCACTATAGGAGCAATATGTATACTACCCAGATCGATGAGGCAGATTTTGCGATAAAACCTATGAACTGCCCAGGTGCGGTTTTGATTTATGCTCAAAAAGGACATTCTTACAGGGAGTTGCCAATTAGGTTGGGTGAATTTGGCCTTGTTCACAGGCATGAGCTTTCGGGAACGTTGCATGGTTTGATGAGGGCTCGATGTTTCACACAGGATGATGCACACATTTTTTTGGCTGAAGATCAGATTCAATCAGAAGTTAAAAACATATTAAGCCTAATTGATGAGATGTATTCTAAATTTGGGTTTAGTTATGGTGTTGAGCTTTCGACTATGCCTGATGATCATATTGGAACTGAGGCTGAGTGGAAAAGGGCAACTAACGGACTTAAAACAGCAATTGAAAGCGCTGGTTTGAGTTATAAATTAAACCCTGGCGACGGGGCGTTCTATGGCCCGAAAATTGATTTTCACATTCGCGATTGCCTTAATAGAAGCTGGCAATGTGGAACTGTGCAGCTTGATTTTCAGCTTCCTCAACGATTTGGTTTAACCTATGTTGCCAGTGATGGAACAAAGAAACAGCCTATTTTGATTCATCGAGTGGCGTATGGTAGTATGGAACGTTTCATTGGAATTTTAACCGAACATTATGGTGGAGCGTTTCCGCTGTGGTTGGCGCCTGTTCAGGTTGTTGTGTTGCCGATTTCTGATAATTTTAAGGAATATGCTAATAAGGTTTGCAGCGCTTTGCTTGATGAAAATTTGCGATGTGAAATTGATGGGCGCAACGAAAAAAAAAGCTATAAGATTTTTCAAGAACAAACCAAAAAAGAGCCTTATATGATAATAGTTAGTGGTAAAGAACAAAATGAATCTAT
>JAZUIR010000092.1:0-2264 GCA_045642305.1 Oscillospiraceae bacterium
TTTTTAAATAAAAAAATAGAGCAACTAAAAAATGAAATTTGGCTTTTTTGTGGAAAACAATTTAACATTAATTCAACAAAAGAATTGGCCAACGTTTTGTTTAATGATTTGAAATTACCTAGAAGCAGGAAAACTAAAACAGGTTTTTCAACTGATGCGGAAGCTTTAAAAAAATTGGTTAAACATAGTGAAGTTGTTTCAAAAATTTTAGATTATAGGGTTTTTTCAAAATTGCTATCAACCTATGTTCATGGTTTGCAGAAGGTTATTGGGTTAGACGGGCGAGTTCATTCGAGTTTTAATCAAACTCAAACCAGAACGGGTCGAATCAGTTCAACGGAACCAAACATTCAAAATATTCCAATAAAAACTGAAATTGGCAGTGAAATTAGAAGATGTTTTGTTGCGAGTGAGGGTAAGGTTTTGGTTGATTGCGATTATTCACAAATTGAGTTGCGAATTTTAGCTGAAATGGCTCATGACAAAAAAATGATTGATGCATTTAATTTTGGCGTAGATATTCATAGCCTAACTGCATCAAATATTTTTGGTATACCTATTGAAAATGTTTCTGATGAATTTCGTAGAAGGGCAAAAACGGTTAATTTTTCAATAATTTACGGGATAGGTGCATTTTCGCTTGCAAAAGATATTGGAGTTCCAGTTATAGATGCAAGAGAATATATTGAATCGTTTTTTGAAAGTTTTAAAAGTGTTAAGGAATATTTTGACAAAATTGTTGAGCGTGCAAAACAAATAGGGCAGGTTGAAACAATGTTTGGCCGAATAAGAAAAATTCCAGAACTTTTTTCGAAAAGCAAAAAGGTTGTTGCTCTTGGTGAACGTATAGCAAAAAACACTCCTATTCAAGGCACATGTGCTGATTTAACGAAAATCGCCATGATTCGGGTGCAACAAAGGCTTAGAGCTGAAAAAGTAGAAGCTAATTTAATTTTGCAGGTTCATGATGAGCTTTTGGTTGAAACTACTGAAGATTGTGCAGATTTTGTTGCTGAAATTTTGAAGTATGAAATGGAGAATGTGGCTAATTTGAAGGTTCCATTAGTTGCTGAAGTTTCGATAGGAAAAGATTGGTTTAGTTGTTAGGTTCTATGTAATTTTTATTTTTTTATAATATGATTTGACAAAAAAATTGTTTAGCAGGTTCTATAATTAGAATCGTTATGAACACAGTTTTGTTTTTATTCTATAGGGTGTGAAGTGGAGTTGTGGTTGTTTATGTAGATATTCTTTTGATTTTGAATTTGTTTGTTGATTATTTTTTGCTTCTTGGTTGCTGTATCTTACTAAAAACTGATGTGAAAAAATGGCGTCTTGTTGTTGGAGCGTTGGTTGGGAGTTTATTTTCTCTTTCGATTTTTGTGGCTAATTTTAGTTTTTTTCTGTTTTTTTTGTTTAAGGTTTTCAGTGGCATAATTTTGGTTCTAGTAACATTTGGATTCAGAACAAAAGCCTTGTTTTTAAAGTTTTTTTCTGTTTTTTTTGTTGAAAATTTTGTTTTTGCTGGAGTAATGTTTTGTGTTTGGACTTTGTTTTCTCCACCGGGAATGTTTTGGCAAAATGGAGTCACTTATATTGCAATTTCGCCTATGGTTTTGGTTTTTGGAAGTGTTGTTGCCTATTTTTTAACCTATTTTTTTAATTTGATCGTTTCAAAAAGAGTTGACGGCAAGAAAATATATTCAATAAAAATTAGATTTAATAATAAAACAATAGAAACTAAGGCCCTATATGATACGGGCAATTGTTTAACCGAACCATTTTCTAAAAAACCGATATGTATTTGTGAGTTTGATGTTTTGCGTAAAGTTTTGCCTAAGGATTTAGCAAGCTTTTTTAATGATTTATATACATATTCATTTGATGAGGCAGGCCTTGAAAATTTTAGCCAGATTAAAATGGTTCCGTGCCGAACAATAAACGGTGAGTCAGTTTTGCCGGCTTTTTTGCCTCAAGGTTTTTTTGTGATTTGCAATGGAGAAGAAGTTAAATATGATTGTTACGTTGGAGTAACAAATAGAAAAATTTCTGATGGAGAATATAGCGCAGTAGTTGGTGATTTTAGGTGAATGTTATTTTTTTGAAGGGCAGGTAGTTTTAATGTTTTTACAGGTGAAAAAAAAATTAGTTAGGTTTTTGAATAGTTTAGGTTTTTTCAATTTAGTACACTTCATCAATGGCCTAATTAAGCTTCCTCCTCCACTCACTAAAAATGAGGAAGAAAAAATTTTTGAAAAACTTAA
>JAZUIR010000093.1:0-18144 GCA_045642305.1 Oscillospiraceae bacterium
TGGTCTTTTTTCTGTTTTTTCTTGAACTGCTTCAATATTTAATTTTTTTATATATTCTTTTTGAGCGTATTTGCCTGAGTTTAATGTTTTGCTAAAAAATTGTATATCGTAGGCCATTTGTCTTTCTGCCCGCTTCTACCATAAATTGTAAATATTGTCAAGTATTTATTTTAATATATTTTTATATTTTGATTTTAACTAAAATTGTTTTAGTAGATCACGTTGGTTGATTCAGCTTACTGTTTGAACTATGTCATTAGTTAAAAACAAGGATATCATACTTAGAATGAGAGTTTGCAATAAAAAATTATGTTTGCTATAATGAAATGTTAATTTTTATTAAAAATTTTTGATTTTAATTAATATTTTTAAACAGAAGAGGTTAAAAACATGTCGGTTAAAATCGTTATTGGAAGCCAGTGGGGCGATGAAGGTAAAGGAAAAATAATTGATATTTTATCTGAAAAGGCCGATGTTGTTGTGCGATCGCAAGGAGGCAATAATGCGGGCCACACGGTTAAGTTTAACGGCAAAGTGTTTGCATTAAAGCTTGTTCCATCAGGAGTGTTATATCCTAAAGTGAAATGCATAATAGGCGGGGGCACCGTTATAAACCTTAAAGCTTTAATCGATGAAATTGAGAGTTTAAAATGTGAAGGTGTGTCGTTTGGCAATTTGATTGTTGATTGGCGTGCTCATGTCATAACACCATGGCATTTGAAATTTGATGAGGCTTTTGAAATGTTAAGGGGCAACTCAAAGATAGGAACTACTAAAAATGGCATAGGTCCTTGTTATGCTGACAAGGCCTATCGTTTGGGGATTAGAATTCACGATTTGGTTGATAGAAATATTCTTGAAAAAAAGTTGAAACTGATTGGTTCCATAAAAAATGATATTATGGAAAAAGTTTTTGGCAAAACTCCTATTGATATTGATAAGACAATATGTGAATATTATGAATATGGACAAGTTTTAAGGCCGTTTTTTGAAGATAGCGTTCGAATTTTGCAGGATGCATTAAATAGAAATCAAAATATTTTGTTTGAAGGTGCGCAAGGAACCATGCTCGACATAAATTTTGGAACCTATCCTTATGTGACTTCATCGAGCACATTATCGGGCGGGGTTTGCATTGGTGCAGCGGTTGGTCCAACAAGAATAGATTCAACAATTGGGGTTGCTAAAGCATATGTGACCAGAGTTGGTCAAGGGCCTATGCCAACTGAAGTTTGCAATGAGGTTGAAAAGCTGATTCGTGAAGTGGGTTGTGAATTTGGAACAAACACAGGAAGAGCCCGCAGAATAGGTTGGTTTGATTGCGTTATGTTGAAACATGCAGTTAGGGTTAATGGAATAGATCAATTAGCAATAAATAAGTTAGATGTTTTAAAAGGGCTAAAAATTCTTAAGATTTGCCACGCCTACATAGACAAAACAACCGGCAAAACTATTCATGATTTTCCTGCTTCAATTGAACGACTTGGTCAAATGGTTCCTGTTTATGAGGAATTTGAAGGTTTCGATGAGTCGATAGAAAATTGTTCGAGTTTTGATGAGCTGCCTATATCGTGTCAAAAATATGTTAAAGCGGTGGAGCGTTTTTGTGGTTGTGTTGTAAAAATGGTTGGCGTTGGGCCAGGTCGATCGCAAAATATTATGGTTGAACCATGAATTTGCGGGGGAGTGCCATTAGTGTTTTTTATGTATTCTATATAAATGTTACTATATTGTCTATTTATTTTATATTTTGTTTTTTGGATATTTGTGGTGTTTTAAGTTTAGGAATTTTGATTATCAAGGATTTGTTTTATTTTGTTCTTCTTTTTAAGTTCCCAGGCCTTCATGAAATCATCAGCAAGTTCCAGACAGATTGCCATTAGCGGTGTGCCTAGAAAGAAGCCATATATGCCAAACATGCCGCCGAACAAGATTATTCCTAGAATTACACAAAACGGCCCTAAACCAACAGCTTGGCCTACAATTTTTGGATTTATTAGGTTAGCGTCGATTTGTTGTAGAATGAACGAAATTATAAACACTGCAACAAACTGGTTATTGTTGCCGAGAACGAATGAAAGAAAAGTTATTAGAATGACGCCGATTGATGAACCGAAATATGGAATTAATGCGAACAAAAAATATAGCGCTGCAAATATTAAGCCATTGTTTATTTTCAAAAGGCTAAATAGAAGCCCCATGAAATATGATACAAAAAAAACATCAACAATTTGGCCAAAAACAAAGGCATATAAAATTTGAGCAATTCGAGAAAGCGCTCGGTTTATTTGACGGACGTTTTGTCGATCGAAAAGCAAATTTAGAATTCTTAAGAAGGTTTTTTTTAGAGTAGCTCTTTCTAGCAGAATATATATTGAAATTATGAGGCTGATGAAGAAATTAAAAATATAACCTATGAAGCTTGCTATTTTTCCGACGTATGAATTATAGTTTAGCATGCCAATCCATTTGGCCAGGTTTTCGCTTGAAAAATAGTTTTGTAGGGTGTCGATGGTTTGTTCAATTATGATAACATCTTTAAATTTATGTTTATAAGCTAGGCAGAATTCGTCGAAATGCTCTGATAAGCTTGTTGCAACGATGAGCATACCATCATAAATTAGCGGAACAATTTTGAAGAGGACATATAGCGCAATTAAGATAATAAGTGCTATTATTAATAAAACGCTAAGAGTTGACAGCAGCCTGACCCGATTTTTTATGAATCTTATTCTTATTTTGAGCAGGCCGATTTCAATTTTGTGGCTAATTGGAAATAGCAAGAAGGCAATTAAACTGCCGGTTATGAAAGGAGTAAGCATGTTCATTATGCGAGATGCGCAATTTAATATAAATCCGAAGTTGCCTATCATGTGATATATTAATATTACGCAAATGCAAAAAATCAACCTGGCAGCCCAAATGTTTAAATCAAGTTTTTTCATTTTGATTTCACATCCTAAATTTAAATGAACTGGTGGGCAAGTGTGATATGATTTATTTTTTATTTTAAGCAGGCTTATTTTAATTTTGTGGTTAATTCGAAGCAATGAAGGAAGCAATTAAACTAATTGAGAGGAAATGGTGGCTATTTAAGTAATGATTATTTCAGTTCAATATTTGCCAAACACCATTATTTTAGCACACTTATATATGTCACCACAACCTAAAGTTATTGCTAAATCGCCGGGTTTAGCGTTCTTTATAACGAATTCGGCGGCTTCTTGTTGAGTTGGTAAACATACGCAACCTTTTATTTTTTCTGCTAAATGTTGCGAGGTTATTCCGGTTAGGTTTTTTTCGCGTGACCCCAAAATCGGCGTTAGAATCACATGATCTGCAATTTGCAGGGCTTGGGCAAATGCGTTCAAAAACATTTGGGTTCTGGAATAGGTGAAAGGCTGATGGATAGCCCAAATGTTGCCATATCCAAAATTTTTTGCGGCTTTTAGGGTTGCTGTTATTTCGTTGGGATGGTGGGCGTAGTCGTCAACCACGGTTATTCCATTAATTTTGCCGATAATTTCAAATCTGCGTTTAACTCCTCTGAATTTTTTCAAACCTGCTGCTATTTCAGCAAAGCTTATTTTAAAACTGTGACTTAATGCAATTGCGGCCAGGGCGTTTAAAATATTGTGCTTTCCAGGAACAAAAATTTGAAATGGTTGATCAATTTCTTTGTTGTTGTGAACCAGATTAAATTTAATGCAGTTTGGTGAAATTTGCTTAATGTTTTTAGCAAAAAAATTATTATTTTTTGAAATTCCGAATGAAATTGCGGTTTTATTTTTTTCTTGCAAGGCTTTGGGGTTGATGGCGCTTTTAACGTTTTCATCATCACCGCAGAAAATTATACATTTTGTTGTTATGTCGCAAAATTGTTTAAATGAGTTTTTTAGGTTTTCAATGGTTTTGAAAAATTCCATGTGATCATAGTCTATGTTTAGAACAATCGAGTGTGATGGGCGCAGTTTCAGGAAATGGTTCTCAAATTCGCATGCTTCGCAAACAAAAATGTCGTCATGTCCAATTCTGCCATAGCCGCCTATTGATTTTAGATTGCCGCCAATTAGTGCAGAAAGATCGATGCCCTTTTGTTTTAATATTTCGATTACCATTCCGGTTGTTGTAGTTTTGCCGTGTGTGCCGCTTATGCACACGCAATTTTCAAACTGGCCAGACAGGCTCCCGAGCAGGTCATTGCGTTCAACAAGCCTGATTTTGCTATTTTTTGCTTTCAGCAGTTCGGGGTTATTTTGTAAAATTGCTGATGTGTATATTATCAAATCGGGGTTTTTAATGTTTTGCGGAATTTGTTTTAATGCAATTTCTATTCCGATAGATTTTGCTAGATGTATGGGGTCGGAATCATTAACATCGGAGCCTGTTATTTTCAAGCCAAGCTGGTTTAATATTTGGACTAGGCCTATCATGCCTGAGCCGCCGATGCCTATGAAATGAATGTTTTGTGTTCCGCTTAGCAATTCGGATGAGAGCAACTTATTTTGCATAAAAATCGGCCTTTCAATTTTTTGAGTTAAAAACATAAGTTAGTTTATTCTGTCGTTGATTTATTTGTTAATGATTTTAGTCTAAAATTTGAAAAAAGTAAAATTTTGATTGAAATTGTCGGTGAGATTGGTTTTATAGATAGGCTTTGATTGTTGTTTGGAGTTTGATGAAAGCGGAAATGAGGGGTGCCTTCAAGGTAGGTGTGAAGGTTTTAAAGGTGTGCTGTAGAGGTTGGGGGTTTGAGTTTTTGTTAAAAATGTGAAAATTAAATTAAAATGAGCAGAGAAGTTTAAGGTTTCAAGAAATAGCAAGTTAAAAAGTATGGTTAACTGATTTTGTTCAAATTTTTGGAATTTTATTCATTTTTTGGAATTTTAAAAAAAGCAGGTTTTTTGCACTATTTTTTTGTTTAATTTTGTGGCAATTTGAATTTTTATGTGATATAATTTTATCTAATCTTGCGTTTCTGTTTGTTGTGCGTGTAGGGTTGAGCATTGGGTCGTTTGGGCTAAACGCTGGAGTTTGTTTTAGCTTTTGTTTAATGGCACGCTAAAACAAAAGATTAACATGCCAAAACAAAAATAAGTTTAAAATTTTGTAAGGAAAGGTTGCGAAACAACTATGAATGAAAAATTTGTTTACAATTTTGATGAAGGCGATGCAAACATGCGAGAACTGCTTGGGGGTAAGGGTGCGAATTTGGCCGAAATGACTCGAATGGGTTTGCCGGTGCCTTTTGGGTTTACCATAACAACTCAAGCCTGCACAAAATATTATGATGATGGTAAGAAAATTTCCGATGGAATAATTTCTGAAATTGAGCAGCATTTAAAACAACTTGAACAAAGCAGCGGCAAAACTTTTGGTGATCCGTCAAACCCGCTTCTTGTTTCGGTGCGTTCAGGTGCTCGTGTTTCTATGCCCGGCATGATGGACACTATTTTAAATTTGGGCCTTAACGCTGAAGTCACGAAGGGTTTTGCTAAAAAAACCAACAACGAGCGTTTTGCCATGGATTCCTATAGGCGATTCATTCAAATGTTTTCTGATGTTGTTATGGGTTTGCCTAAGAAAGATTTTGAAGACATTATCGCTCAAAAAAAGAAAGAAAAAGGTGTTGAGCTTGACACGGAACTAGATTCTGCCGATTTACAAGATATTATAATCAAATTTAAGGAATATTACAGAAAAAACAAAGGGGTTGATTTTCCATCAGATCCAAAAGATCAACTAATCGAGGCTGTTAAGGCGGTTTTTCGTTCATGGAACAATCCTCGCGCGATATATTATCGTAGAATGAATGACATTCCTTCGTCGTGGGGGACTGCGGTTAATGTGCAGATGATGGCGTTTGGTAATATGGGAAACACTTCAGGAACCGGAGTTGCATTTACTCGAAATGCTGCGACTGGTGAAAATAAGCTGTTTGGCGAATTTTTGATGAATGCTCAAGGAGAAGATGTTGTTGCTGGAATAAGAACTCCGCAGTCGATTGATGAGTTAAAAAAAATCATGCCAAATGTTTATGACGAATTTGTGAAAATCTGCAAAATTTTGGAAGACCATTATCGCGATATGCAGGATATGGAATTCACAATCGAGGAAGGCAAACTATATATGTTGCAGACCCGAAACGGAAAACGAACCCCAGCGGCTGCTTTAAAAATTGCGTGCGACCTGGTTGATGAAGGAAAAATTAGCAAAACAGAAGCTGTTTGCATGATAGATCCGCGTTCGCTTGATGCGCTGCTTCATCCGCAGTTTGATTCTAAAAAATTAAAATTGCTTGAACCTATTGCAACTGGTCTTGCTGCTTCGCCCGGTGCAGCTTGTGGGAAGATTGTTTTTAATGCTGAAGATGCTATCACAGAGGCAAAAAAAGGAGAAAAGGTTGTTTTAGTCAGGCTTGAAACCTCTCCGGAAGACATTGAAGGCATGGATTTAGCTCAAGGCATTTTAACAGTTCGAGGCGGAATGACTTCACATGCTGCTGTTGTTGCGCGTGGAATGGGCAAGTGTTGTGTTTCGGGTTGCGGTGAAATCGAAATTAGTTCTGATGAAACTTTCATGACAATTAAGGGTAAAACTTTTAATAGAGGTGATTATATTTCAATTGATGGAACCACAGGTCACGTTTATGGTCAAGCGATTGAAACAGTTGAGGCCACAATTTCTGGCTATTTTGAAAAGATAATGACTTGGGCAGATGAACACAGGCGCCTTAAGATTCGAACTAATGCCGACACGCCGCGTGATGCTAAGCAAGCGGTGAGTTTTGGAGCTCAGGGGGTTGGTTTGTGCCGCACGGAACATATGTTTTTTGAGGCTGACCGAATAAAGGCAATGCGTGAAATGATTCTTGCAAAAACCACAGCCGATCGTGAAAAGGCTTTGGAAAAGTTACTTCCCATGCAGCAGGCTGATTTTGAGCAAATCTATGAGGCCTTGGAAGGCAAGCCGGTAACCATCAGGTTTTTAGATCCACCACTTCATGAATTTTTGCCTAAGGAAGAAAAGCAGCAGGCAGAACTTGCAAATGAGCTGGGAGTTTCACTTGATGAAATCAAGTCGACAATCGATTCGCTTCATGAGTTTAACCCTATGATGGGTCATAGAGGATGCAGGTTGGCTGTCACCTATCCTGAAATAGCAAAAATGCAGACGAAGGCGGTTGTGCGCGCTGCAATTAACGTGTTTAAAAATCATCCTGAATGGAAGACTTCTGTTGAAATTATGATTCCATTGGTTGGAGATTTGAAGGAGCTTCAGTTTGTTAAATCAACAATTGTTCAAACGGCCGATGAGTTGATTGCAAAAGGTGGGGTTGATTTGAGCTATAAGATAGGGGTTATGATCGAAATTCCGCGAGCAGCCTTAATTGCTGATAAGATAGCGCAAGACGCTGAGTTTTTTAGCTTTGGAACTAATGACCTCACGCAGATGACATTTGGTTTTAGTCGCGATGATGCTGGCAAATTTTTGGAGAGTTACTATGCCAATGGAATATATGAGCAAGACCCGTTTTCGAGGTTGGATTCTAGCGGGGTGTTTAAGCTAGTTGAAATGGCTTGCAAATTAGGTAGGCAAACGAAATCGAATTTGCATCTTGGTGTGTGTGGTGAACAGGGAGGCGACCCGAGTTCAATTAAATTGTTTGATAAGGTTGGATTAGATTATGTGTCATGTTCGCCGTTTAGAGTTCCTATTGCTCGACTAGCTGCGGCGCAGGCAGCAATCGAAAACAGTAAAAATTAGTTTGGGTTTGCTGTTTAGAAATGGCATGGGGGTTATTATGGTTGATATAATTGAAATAGCAAAAAGAATTGGGTTAAGTGATGAAAATTTATATCAATATGGCAGATATATTGCAAAGGTTAGGCTTCGATTGGCTGATTTAAGCGACAGGGTTGATGGCAAGCTTGTTTTGGTCAGTTCGATTAACCCGACGCCAGCCGGTGAAGGTAAAACCACGGTTAGCATTGGTTTGGTTGATGCGTTGAATTCGATTGATAAAAGCGCTGTTTTGTCGTTGCGTGAACCTTCCATGGGCCCTGTTTTTGGAATGAAAGGTGGGGCCACTGGGGCTGGCAAGTCTGCCATAGGGCCTAGTGATGATATAGATTTGCATTTTACTGGTGATTTTCATGCCATAACTGCAGCAAACAACCTGCTTTGTGCATTGGTTGATAATCATATGCAGCAGGGCAATTTATTAAAAATAAATCCGAAAACTATTATGGTTAAACGATGTGTTGACATAAATGATCGAGTTTTGCGTAATGTTGTGGTTGGGCTGGGAAGCAAGGCCTGCGGAGTAATTCGCGAGGAACATTTCACCATAACAGCAGCAAGCGAATTGATGGCAGCTTTGTGTCTTTGCGATGGAATTTCTGATTTGAAAGATAAAATATCAAAAATTTTGATTGGCTTTTCTTTTGATGAAAGGCCAATTTTTGTTAGCGATTTGCATGTTCAAGGAGCGATAGCAGCGGTTTTGAAATATGCTGTTTGGCCCAATTTGGTTCAAACTTTGGGCGGGTCACCTGTTTTGGTTCATGGGGGTCCGTTTGCTAACATAGCGCATGGGTGTTGTTCTTTAATGGCAACCAGGTTAGCTTTAAAGTTTGGGCAATATGCTGTGACGGAAGCTGGGTTTGGTTCTGATTTGGGTGCTGAGAAATTTTTTAACATAAAATGCAGATTGGCTGGTTTAAGGCCGAGTTGTGTTGTTTTAGTAGTAACTTTACGGGCGCGTAAGTTTCATGGTGGCGTGTCATTCGGAGAGGTTGATTTAAAAAATGTTGAGGCTCTAAAAAAAGGGCTTTGCAATTTGCAGCAGCATGTTGAAAACATTCAGCGATTTGGGCCTGGGGTTGTTGTTGCGTTGAACAAGTTTTTGAATGATTCGGAAGAAGAAATAGCAGTGGTTAAAAGTTTTTGTAGGTTGTTTAATTGCTGTTTTGAGGTTTGTGATGTTTTTGAGCAAGGCGGGCTTGGAGCGGTTGATTTGGCGCATAGGGTTGTTGAACTTTGCGGCAAACCTTCAAATTTAAGGTTTTCCTATGATGATTTTGATTCGTTTGAGCAGAAGGCGTTCAAAATTTGTGCTCAGGTGTATGGAGCTAAAAGTGTGAGTTATTCGAAAAATGTTGTGAATAAATTGAAAACATTTGAGGATATTGGATTTGGAAGGTTGCCTGTTTGCATATGTAAAACGCCTTATAGTTTGTCAACCGATGCTAGCTTGGTTGGTCGGCCGCAAGGTTTTAGCGTTGAGTTTGATGATGCCAGTTTATCGGCTGGCGCAGGGTTTGTGGTTATGTTAACCGAAAGTGCGCTTGTCATGCCGGGTTATGGAAAAATTCCTGCTGCTATGGATATTGATGTTGATGATTGTGGGAAGATTTTTGGAATAAATTAAACTCGCAAAGTTTAAGTTAGTTTGCAGATTGTTAGGCGGAGGTTGAGCGTTGAATTTTGAGCAGGGTGGTTTTTTTAAAGTTGTTGAAACTGAAGATGAGCAGCAAACTGTTGAATTGGCGAAGCAATTTTCTAAAATTTTGAGACCAGGGGATTTTGTTGCACTGTTTGGCGGCCTTGGAGCAGGCAAAACGGCGTTTGTTCGAGGGTTGTGTGCTGGTTTTGGGTTTTGTGGCAATGTTTGCAGTCCAACATTTGTAATAATCAATGAATATGAAACAAAAGATTGCATGATTATTCATTGTGATATGTATCGCATAGCAGGCGAAGAAGATTTGTTTTCGGTTGGTTTTTTTGATTATTTGAATAGGCGTAATATTTTAGTCGTTGAATGGAGCGAGAACATTTTGCAGTTTTTGCCATCTGATTGTTTTAGGGTTAAAATTGAGCGTTTGAATGGTGATCGTCGTTTGGTTAGATTTGAAAAAGGGGTTTTGTTGAAATGATTTTGGCTTTGGAAAGCAGCGGTGAAGTGGCATCGGTTGCGGTTATAAAAAATAGAGTGTTGTTGTGTGAAAGTTTGGTGGCAACAGGGCTTTTTCATTCGCAAACCCTAATGGTTATGTTGCAAAACATGATGCAGCAGGCTCGACTTGAACTCGGTGAAGTTGAGCTTGTTGCTGTGTCTAATGGGCCGGGTTCGTTCACAGGGCTTCGAATCGGAGTGTGTGCAGCGAAAGGAATTGCAATGGGGTTTGGAGTTGGTTGCGCTGGCGTGTCGACATTGCGAGGGCTTGCTGCTAATTTGATGGGGTTTAGAGTTATTGCTTGCTCTGTTATTGATGCAAGAAATGATTATATATATTTTGGATTGTTTAGTGTTGATGAAAAAAATGTTGTGTCTTTAAAGAAGGAATCGATTATTTTTGTGGGTGATTTAGAAAAAATTTTAAAGGAATTTGAAGGCAAAAAACGAATAGTTTTGGTTGGAGACGCTGCTCAAAAGTGTTATGTTAGGCTAGCAGGAAAATTGAAAGATTTGGTGTTGGCTGGTGAGGCTCTGGTAAAGGCTAGGGCGCTAAGTGTTGGGTTGTGTGCTGAATCCGACCTAGAAAGAGGCGATTTAAACTTAAATTTTAAATTAAACTATATGAGACCATCACAAGCGCAGCGGCAGTTGGCAGAGAGATTTAAAAAAAAGCGCGATTGATTGCAATATGAAACAGGTTTGATTTAATTTAGTGTAACGTTGAAATTTTTGGAAGGGCAGGTTGGTTTATGAAGATATTTTTTGGCAGTGATCATGCTGGGTTTGATTTAAAAATCGAAGTTATGTCTATTTTAAAACAAAAAGAAGATTTTGAGTTGATTGATTGCGGGTGTTTCAGCGGGGTCGATCCGGTGGATTATCCGGATATTGCATATAAAACCTGCGAGGAAGTTTTGCGATTTAAGGGTAGGGCTGTTTTGTTTTGTGGAACTGGAGTTGGTATGGCTATGGCGGCTAATCGAGTTCGTGGAATTCGTGCTGTTTGTGCTACAGATTATTATTCGGTTAAATGTTCTAGGTTGCACAATGATGCTAATGTGTTGTGTTTAGGAGGGAGGGTTGTTGGGCCTCATTTGGCTATGGAACTTGTTGATGTGTTTTTGAAAACTGATTTTGAGGGCGGTAGACATGTAAGAAGATTGGATAAGTTTTGATTAGAGGTTGGGTTAGAGTTTTTGTGTTTATTGTCATTTTATTTAAATTTGAGCGGTTTGAATTTTAGCAGTTACGTGTTAGCGTTGAAAATTTGATGAAGTTTGAAATGGTGGAGAAACTGAATATGTGTTACGGTAGATTGTTGGTTGAATTTTTATGAAACCTGCTTTGGAATAAAAGGTTGATGATTTTTTTAATTTTTTGTTGAAATATATTTTATTTTATGTTATGTTAGAATGGATTTTGGTTGTAAATATTTTTTATTAGAACTACATAAAATAGGGAAAATTGAAAAGAACGGATTTGTTTTTTTAACAATGCGTATAATAAAAGCAAAATTTACTAAGGAAGAGTGAATTATTTTAATGTTCGGTGGAAAAAAAAAGAAAACAGAGGGTAATGAGTCTCGAGGCAGTAAGTCTAAAAATGTTGCTAAAAAATCTAAGATAAGAAATATTAAGCCTAAAGCTAAGCGACCTGTTGCCAGGACAATATCTTTGATTTTGGCGCTTCTAATGTTGTTGGGGTTTGTGGTTCCGTCTGGTATATCGGTTTGGAATATGTTTTTTGGTGCTAAATTAAATAACATGGATTTTAATGATGAAAAAACTCAAAGGCTTTTGCAGGAACTTGCTGAAATCAGTAAGAAACATCAAAGCAGCGAAGGTGAAAGCAGCGATGAGAATGGTTCGGTTGATGAAGATGTTTCAGGTCAGGGCAACGAATCAAATGAGGAGGATGAGTCTGGTGAAGGAGATGTTGCTGGTGTTGAGTCGGTTGAAACTGAAGTTAAGCATGAACTTGGAACCGATGAATCGGATGAGGAATAAGATTTAGTTGGTGTATGAGTTAAGTTTGATCATTGTTGTTTGTGTTGTTTGCATGGTTGTTCGCGCGCTTTGGTTGAAGTGGTTTTTGAGTGAAAGAGCTTGGTTGTTTCATAAATCACTGAAATAGTAAAATTATTGCGGGGTGATGTTAATGAAAAGAAGATGTGGAATTTTAATGCATGTTTCGTCGCTTCCTTCCAATTTTGGGATAGGGACTTTTGGGCAAGAAGCGTTCAGATTTGTTGATTTTTTGAGCAGCGCAGGGGTTAAGGTTTGGCAGGTGTTGCCGTTGTGCCCTATAGATGAAACAGGGTCGCCGTATCAGAGTTTTTCGACTTTTGCTGGCAATGGTTTGTTTATTGACTTGCCCAGTTTGAAAGACGAAGGTGTTTTGGAATCTGGCGACTTTGAAACCCTAAATTGGGGCGGTGATGAGGCCAGAGTTGATTTTGATAATGTTAAGGTTAGCAAGTATCAAGTTTTGCGCAAAGCTTTTAAAAATTGGCTAAAAACTAAGGGTAGGCAGGAGCTTGATGATTTTATTAAATCAAATGATTGGGTTTTAAATTATGCAACTTTTATGGTTTTGTTCGAAAAATTCAACGGTTCGGCGTGGTGGAACTGGCCTGTTGAGTTCAAAACTCGTGAAGACGGGGCGTTGCGTGATTTTAAGGAGTCGTATAGAAACGAGATTTTGTTTTTTGTGTTTGAGCAGTTTATGTTTTTCAGGCAGTGGAACCGGTTAAAGAGTTATGCTGTTGAAAAGGATGTTTGCATAATAGGTGACCTGCCGATTTATGTTGCGGGAAACAGCGCCGATGTTTGGGCTAATCCGCAGAATTTTTCGTTAAATTCTGATTTAACTCCAAAAAAGGTTTCTGGATGCCCTCCCGATGCGTTTTCAGCAGACGGGCAGTTGTGGGGCAATCCGGTTTATTGTTGGGACGAAATGAAAAAAAGTGATTATGATTGGTGGGTTAAACGTTTCAAGGTCTACGGCGAGATGTTTGATATATTCAGGATAGATCATTTCAGGGGTTTTGAGAGCTTTTATGAAGTGGATGCTAGTGAAAAAACGGCCCGAAATGGAGAATGGATTGAAGGCCCTGGAATGGATTTGTTCAGCAAGGTTGAACAAAAAATTGGTCGGCTAAATGTTATAGCCGAGGATTTGGGTTTCATAACAGAAGGGGTAAAGAAACTTTTGCATGATACTGGTTTTCCTGGCATGAAAATTTTGCAGTGTGGGTTTGATCCGCGAGATGCTGGTGGTCATATGCCACACACGTTTTCACATAATTCTGTTTGTTATACAGGAACTCATGATAATAACACCATTATGGGTTGGTTTAAAGAGATTAATGAGGATTCAAGTACTTATTGCAAGCGATATTTGAATATTGAGAGTGAGCCGCTTAATTGGGCGTTCATTAGGGCAGCGATTTCAAGTGTCTGCGATTTAGCAATTATTCCTACGCAGGATTTTTTGGGTCTTGATGATGCTTGTCGCATGAATGTTCCTGGCACTTCTAAGAACAACTGGAATTGGCGTTTAAAGCCCAATGAGATGAGCCAGCTGGAGGGGTTAGCTTCAAAAATTTTTGATTTGGTTAAATTATATGGTAGATGATTTTTGAATTTGTGGTTTTTAGATGGGTGTTGTGTTTTGATTATATAAGGAACTCGGAGGCGGCAACGAGGGCAGTTGTGAAGGCAGTTTAGTTTTTATGTGAATTGTTTTGTGTGAATCTATATAGGTAAATGAACATTATATTATTATAGTAGTTTAGGAGAAGGAATATGGCGATTAGTGGGGCTAAAATAGTTGAGGCAGCTCAAAAACATTTAACAAAAAAATGTGGAAAAAGTTTTGAATGTTGCAGTGCGATTGAAGTGCACAATGCTATTGCTACTGCGGTAGTTGACGAGCTAGCGGCTGGTGATTGGCAGCGGAGTAAGAAGGCGCACGAAAGTGGGAGAATGGCGCTGTATCTGTCGGCGGAATTTTTGGTTGGAAGAGCAGTTTTTAATAATTTGGTTTGTCTTGGAATATATGACGAAGTTAAGACTTTGTTGCAGCAGAAGGGTTTTGCCATTGAAAACTTTGAGGAAATTGAAGATGCAGCTCTTGGAAACGGTGGTCTGGGCAGGTTAGCAGCATGTTTTCTTGATAGTGCAGCGACGCTTAAGTTGCCGCTTGATGGTTATGGCATTCGCTATAAATTTGGTTTGTTTAGGCAGGCAATTGAAAATGGGTTTCAGGTGGAGTATCCTGATGATTGGACACGATTTGGTGATTGTTGGTCGATTAAGCGAGATAGTGAAAGTGTTGAGGTTAAGTTTAAGGAGCAAACTGTTGTTGCTGTGCCTTATGACATGCCTATCATTGGATATGAAAATTCGCATGTGTGCACATTAAGGTTGTGGCAAGCGCAAACTCAGGACGGGTTTGATTTTGATTTGTTTAATGATTGCAGTTTTGTTGAGGCGTTTAAGAAGCAGGATGAGGCAGCAAGCATTTCAAGTGTTTTGTATCCAAACGATAGCAAAAACGAGGGTAAGATTTTACGTTTAAAGCAGCAATATTTTTTCTGCAGTGCATCGTTGCAAGATGTTATAAAAAAATATCGTAGAAGGTTTGGCTCAGATTTTTCGAAGTTTAGTGAAACCTTTATGTTTCAGATTAATGACACTCATCCGGTGGTTGCGATTGCTGAACTTGTTAGGTTGCTTTGTGAAAATGAAAAACTCAGTTTCAGTGAGGCGCTTAAGATAGCAAGAAACAGTTTTGCCTACACAAATCACACGGTTATGGCGGAAGCTTTTGAGAAATGGCCCATAAGTTTTTTTGAGCAGATTATTCCTAATGTTTTGGTTTATGTTTTAAAAATTCAGAAAGAGTTTGAAAAAGACATGGCCAGTTTGCAGATTTCTAGTGAAGTTTTGGTGGATATTTCACCGGTTAAAGACGGCACAGTTCATATGGTTAACTTGGCGGTTTATGGAACTAAATTCATAAATGGTGTTGCTCAGATTCATACTCAAATTTTGAAGGATGACGTGTTAAAAAATTGGTATTCCATATATCCTGATCGGTTTCAGAACAAAACTAACGGCATAACACAGAGACGGTGGTTGTTGCTTTGTAATGAGCGCTTGGCAAGTCTTGTCACGAAGCTTTTGGGTTCGAAAAAGTGGATCACCGATTTGTCGCAGTTGAAAAATCTAGAAAAATATGCGCAGAATGAGTCGGTTTTGCAGGAATTAATAAAGATAAAGAGCGAAAATCTCGAAAAATTGGCGAATCATCTTAAAAAAACGCAGGGAATTGAAGTTGATCCAAAAACTATATTTGATGTTCAGGTTAAGCGGTTGCATGAATATAAGCGTCAGTTGTTGAATGTGTTAGCTATTTTGCATCTATATTTTCAAATAGATGATGGCAAGCTTTCTAATTTCACGCCAACAACTTTCATTTTTGGGGCAAAGGCTGCTCCGGGATATGCGCGGGCAAAGGCAATAATCAAGCTGATTAATTCGTTGGCTTGTTTGATTCAATCGAATGAAAAGGTCAGAAAATTCATAAATGTAGTTTTTGTTGAAAACTATAATGTTTCGTATGCTGAAAAGTTGGTTGCTGCTGCTGATGTTTCGGAACAGATTTCAACTGCAGGGTTTGAGGCTTCAGGAACAGGAAACATGAAGTTTATGTTAAATGGCGCAGTGACTTTAGGAACCTATGATGGAGCTAATGTTGAAATTGTGCAGGAAGCCGGTTTAGAGAACAACTATATTTTTGGAAACACTGTTGAGCAGTTAAAAGAGCTTTCTAAAACTTATGATCCTAAGAAGATTTATGAAACCGATCCTGAAATTAGGCGTGTGCTTGATGCGCTTGATGGAGGGTTGTTGGATGATGGCAAAACGGGTTGTTTCAAGGAATTGAAGAGTTCTATTTTGGATGGAGCAAGTTGGCACAGGCCCGATGTATATTATTTATTGGCGGATTTTCATTCGTTTATTGATGCTAAGCTTAGGGTTGCGAATGACTATTGTAGTAGTTTGGTTTTTGCTAACAAATGCCTTAAAAATATTGCAAATGCTGGAAAGTTTAGTTCCGATCGAACAATTTCTGATTATGCCAAGGAAATTTGGAAAATAGAACCGGTTAAGATTTAATTTACAAAAAAAAAAAGCAGCTTTGAAATAATAACAAAGTTGTTTTTTTAGTGTTCAAAAAAAATTATAGGATCAACAAATTCTGGTTGAAATTTTTTTGCAGTTAATTGAGCAAAATTTTAGTTGGTTTAGCTAATTTAGTTAGTTTAGTTAAATGGTTTGACATTAGTGGAGTTTGGTGGCTTTAACTTTTTCGATGTGGTGTTTTTCCATAGCGAGAACTGAAAATTCAATATTTTGATATTTAACAATTGGAAGTTCGTTGTTTCCTGGTATGCGGCCTATCAGGTCGATTAGGAAGCCGTTTAGCGTTTCGTAGTTTAAGCTTTGGTTTATTTTTAGATTTAAAGCATCAAAAACATTTTTTAGGTTTGCAAAACCTTGAATTATGTAGGTGTTTTCGTTAATTTTAACGATATCTTCTTTTTCGTTGTCGAATTCGTCTTGAATTTTTCCAAAAACTGTTTCGATAATATCTTCCATGGTTACTATGCCAAATGTTCCACCAAAATCGTCAACCACCACTGCAAGATGTTTGTGTGTTTTTGTTAGTTTAAAGAACAAGTCAATACACTTTGTTGATTTCGGTATATATAAAAGCTGTCTAATGAACTGAGTTATTTTTTTTGTTGCAATCTGCGGGCGATCAACTAAGGGTTTTAGCAGGTCTTTCACGAAAATAGCACCTACTATTGTGTCTATGTTTTGCCTATACACCGGAATGCGTGAAAGCCCTTTTTTGTGGCTTAAATCAACGACATCTGCAACGAGTGAATTTTCTTCTACGGCTAATATATCTATGCGGTGTGTCATTATATCACTAGCTGTAATATATTGAAAATTTAAAATGTTTTCTATCATTTTTGTTTGATGTGGCATTAGTTTGTGTTGTTTTTCGTGTTGTTTTATTTCTGTCATCACTAGATTGATTGAATTGAGTTCATTTATTGAATTTTTTCTGAATATTTTGGCCAAACCATTATCGCTAGAACTATCATCCGAATCCATAGGTTTTTTATCCTCCAAAGTTTGATTGAGTTTTTCAAGTTTTTGATGTGGAAGTTAAATTTTAATTGGTTAGTTTGATTTTGTCAACCCTGTTTTTAAATATTTGGCAATTAAGGTTGGAAAAATATTTTAAAATAAGTAATATTGATTAAAATTGTTAAAAAATATTAATAAAACTAACGGGAAACCTAAAAATACACAATTAAATAGTTCCACAATTTTGTTAATTTATTTTTAATGAGGTGATTTTAAATGTTTGAATTAGATAAAACATCGAATTATTTAGTTAATTTTAGCAATAATTTTGGATTTGGTGTTGTAATGTCAATTGTGTTTGTGGTTTTGGGTTATTTTGCCTTGAAGATTTTAAAACCTGTTGTTGAAACAGCGCTTGATAAGGTTAATGTTCGAGATCGATTTATCGTTAACATGGTGAAAAGGATTATTCAATTGGGAGTTTGGGCTTTTGTTGGTGTGTTGATTTTGAACAGTTTTGGTGTTCCTGTTTCGAAAATAATGCTTTCGTTGTCGCCGGTGTTTTTAATAATTGGGTTTGGTCTAAAAAATTTCATAGGCAATTTTATTAAATGCGTTCAGCTTAAGATTTTGAATCCTTATGTTGCTGGTGACACAATTGAGGTTGACGGAAAAAAAGGCAAGGTCGAGCGAGTTGATTTTTTATATACTTATTTGTATACTGAAAATGAAGGATTTACAACAATTGCTAATAGTCAGATTGCTGATAGGTGGATTTCAAATTTTACGCGACGCGAAAACGCTGTGACCGGTGATTCTTCGACTGAGTTTGAGCAAAAGGAACCAGAAACCGAGAACAAAACTGATCGAGAAGTGGTAGTTGATAATAAAACTGATCAAGATAGCAAAAAATAATAGCCTTCAAGTTTGTAGGCCATATATTTTTTTTTTAAGAATATTGTTTTTTGATTTAGTTGTGTGGTTGATTATTTATTATGTAATGCGCTTGTGATT
>JAZUIR010000094.1:0-2357 GCA_045642305.1 Oscillospiraceae bacterium
CGAGTTCCAGACTAAAAATTCCCATTATTGATTTCGCATCAACAACATATCGTCCAGATGAGAGCTCTATGTCGAAGTCATATTTCGTTACTATGTTCACAAAATCTTTAACATCATCAATAGTTTTTAAGCTAATTTTAGTATTTTTTGTTTTTTCTTCCATATTTTTTACACCTCTAACTTATGTTTTTGATCTTCTAAGCTTATGTGGTCAAATTAACTCTAATTTTAGCAGTTAAAAATTTGTTAGTCAACTAGTTTTTTGTTTGTTTTTGCAATCATATTTTTTTTAAAAATTTTTTATTGGGAGAAGTTTTGTGAAGGTAGCATTTTTCACGTTAGGTTGCAAGGTTAATCAATATGAAACGCAACTGCTTGTTGATTTGTTCGCAGATTCTCGTTATGAAGTAGTTAGTTGTTTCGATTTTGCTAACATATATGTTATTAATTCATGTACTGTGACTTCAAACAGCGATGTGAAAATTCGTCGATTAGTTTCAAGATTTAGGCGAATTAACCCGGATGCCGTTTTGGTTTTGGTTGGTTGTTTTGCTCAGGTTTTTGCAAACGATAGCGAAAGATTTTGCTGTTTTGATGTTGTAGCAGGAAATTCTAGTAAGTTTGGTTTACTGAGATTGTTGAATGAGTTTTTTGAAGGTGGGAAACAGGTTGTTTCAATTGAACCTCATGATAGAGATAGGCCTTTTCCAGATATAACAATAGGAAAATTTTTTCATAAGTTTAGGGCTTTTGTTAAAATTGAAGATGGATGTAATAGATTTTGTTCCTATTGCATAATTCCGAGGGCGCGCGGTTATGTTAAATCTAAGTCGTTGGAGGTTTTGAGGCTTGAGATTGAAAGGCTTGCTAGTAATTCTTACAGCGAAATAGTTTTGGTTGGCATAAATATTTCATCTTATGGCCTTGATTTAGAAAATGGCGTTCGATTAATTGATGCTGTTGATGTGGTTAGTGGGGTTGAAAAAATAAAGCGCATAAGGCTTGGGTCGCTGGAGCCTGACTTGTTGAGCGAAAGAGATATTTTGAGGTTGGCGGAAAACAAGAAATTTTGCCCAAATTTTCATTTGGCTTTGCAAAGTGGCAGTGATAGTGTTTTAAAAAGAATGGGTCGACGTTATTCAATTGAAAATTATAAAAGCTTGATTGATTTGATTTTTAGGGTCTTTGAGAATCCTTCCATAACCACCGATATTATTGTTGGGTTTCCGCAGGAGACTGAATCGGAATTTTTTCAAACTTTAAGGCTTATTGAAGAGATTGAGTTTTTGAAGGTTCATATATTTCCGTATTCTGTTAGACCGCAAACGATTGCTGCTAAGATGAGTGGTCAAATAAAAGAAAATGAAAAGAAATTTAGGGTTTGTGAAGCAAAGAAGTCGGCCGCTTTGGCAAGCAGAAAATTTTTAAAAAATCAAATTGGAAAGGTTTTAAATGTGTTATTCGAAAAGGGTGAAGGCAATGGGGTTTTTGTTGGTCATGCGAAGAACTATGTTTTGGTTAGGGTAAAAAGTTCTGTTAATCTTTGTGGTAGAACAGAGATGGTGAAAATAGAAAGAATTTTTAAAGATTACTGTTTTGGCGTGGTTCTTAAATTTTAAATTTCTTAAATTTTAAATTAATGATGGAAAATATAAATTAGAGGTTGAGTTTAATGGCAGTTTTCAGAGTTTTTATTAATAAGAAAAGCAAATTTGCAGTTGAAGCTAAAAAATTAAAACAAAATTTGGAAGATGTTTTAGGAATTAGAAGTTTAAATAAAATTCAAATTTTTAATAGATATGACATTACAGGAATAGATTCGAAAACTTTTGATTCTGCACTGAATGGAATTTTGTGCGATGTTTTGGTTGATGATGTTTTTTTTAGTATGCCGTGTTGTGATCATGTTTTTGGGGTTAAGTTTTTGCTTGGTCAATATGATGCTAGGGCTGATTTTTGTGAGCAGTGTATTAATCTTATTGATTCCAGTGCCTATGTTAAGGTTAAGACTGCGAAATTTTTTTGTTTTTTTGGAAAATTAACAGAGCAGGAGCTAGAAAAAATAAAGGTTTTTTTAATTAATCCTGTTGAATGTGAAGAGGCATATGTTGATGAAAAAATCAGTTTTAATGATGAAATCGAGTTGAATGATGGAACTGATGTTTTGAGTGATTTTAATAATTTGAATGAAGAGCAGTTAAGGAATTTTTTGTTTGAAAATGCTTTAGTTATGGATTTGGCTGATCTGAAATTTTGTCAGTCATATTTTAAAAAAATTGAGCGTAGACCTCCAACTTTTGCTGAAATTAAAGTTATCGACACTTATTGGAGTGATCAAAGTCGGAGGCCAAGCGGTC
>JAZUIR010000095.1:0-2755 GCA_045642305.1 Oscillospiraceae bacterium
TGATTTTAAAAATTAATTATTAATAAAAAAATATCAATAAAAAAACTTTTCTCCAAATTTAGTTAGAGAAAAGCGTAAGAAACCTTTTAATAATGAAATTCTTAAACATTTCTCCTAGGTAGGCAAATTTAATCGATCAAACCTTGATTTTAATCGAACCTACTGTTTTTGGAAAACAACAAAACTGGCTTTATTGTAGTTCAAAAAATCAATTTTGTAAAGTTTTTTTAAGCTAAAAATTAGTCACCATAATTGCTTGTGCTAACTCTAACCGACGGGCTCATGGTTTTTGCAATGAAGCAAGATTTAAAATATCTACCTTTGTTTGCTGCTGGTTTAGCCTTTGCAATAGCACTCATTAGGGCATCAAAATTTTCGATTAGTTTTTGAGCACTGAATGAAATTTTGCCTATCGAGCAGTGAATTATGTTGGTTTTGTCGAGCCTATACTCTACTTTTCCAGCTTTAATTTCTTTGACGGCTTTGCCAACGTCGTTGCTTACGGTTCCGGCTTTTGGATTTGGCATCAAACCTTTAGGCCCAAGAATTTTTCCTAGTTTTCCCACAACACTCATCATGTTTGGGGAAGCAACCACTACATCAAAATCAAAAAAATTCTCTTTTTGAATTCGGTCGGCTAACTCCGCTCCACCAACATATTCAGCGCCTGCTGCCTTCGCTTCATCAACCTGCTCGTTTTTCGCAAACACCAAAACTCTCACTTTTCTTCCTATTCCGTTTGGCAAAACAACTGCTCCTCGAACCTGCTGGTCAGCATGCCTCGAATCAACGCCAAGCCTAACATGAAGTTCAACCGTTTCGTCGAATTTTGCGTTTTCAAATGATTTTAAAATTTCAAAGGCTTCAGTCACGGGGTAGTTCTTTTTTAATTCTATTTTTTCTAAATTTTGTTTATATTTTTTTCCATAGCCCATATATGTTTAACCTGCCTCTTTTGTTTTAGTTTGCTAGTTTTGTTCAACTTCAACTCCCATAGATTTTGCAGTTCCGGCTATCACTTTCACTGCATTGTCAAGGTTTGCTGCGTTTAAATCAGATTGTTTTTGTTGCGCTATTTTTTGCAACTGTTGAATTGTGATTTTTCCAACTTTTGTTTTGTTTGGTTCGCCGGAAGCTTTCTCAAGATTCAAGGCTTTTTTTATGAGAACTGCGGCTGGCGGTGATTTTGTTATGAATGTGAACGATCGATCGTTGTAGACTGTTATTTCGACGGGAATTTTTAACCCTTCTTCCTCGTCTTTTGTTCGTTCATTGAATTCTTTAGTAAATGCAGCAATGTTCACACTATGTTGACCTAATGCAGGTCCAACCGGCGGAGCAGGAGTGGCTTTTCTTGCTGGAATCTGCAGTTTTATTAACCCGACAACTTCTTTTTTTGCCATTTTTTAATATACACCTCCATAGGTTTTTTAAAATAATTTGTTTTGTGTTTGTCAATATATCATTTTCTATAGATATTTTTTGCTGATTTTGTAGATATTATATAGTCATATAGCGAACATTCAGACGAAACAACTAAGAAACAAAGCAATTTTTTACAGGTTAATGCAAAACTATTTGATTTAATTCAACCTTAACTGGAGTGTTGCGTCCAAAAATTACAACAACAACCGTAGCAGTTTTGTTTTCTATGTCTATTTCGGAAATATCACCATAGAAACCTTTGAGCGAGCCAGAAATTATTTTAACTTTGTCGCCAACTTTGCAGTCGATTTGAGTGCTGATTTTTTCGATGTTTAGTGAATCAACTTCTTTTTGGGTCAAAGCAATCGGATTCGATGGTGGGCCCACAAAATTTGTGACTCCACGAATATTTTTTATGGCATACCATGACTCATTGTTGAAAATCATCTTTATTATGACGTAACTTGGAAAAAGTTTTCGTTCGACTTCTCGCGTTTTACCATTTTTTATTTCTTTAAGTTTTTCCGTCGGGATTTTTACTTCCTTTATCAGATTTTCCAGGTGTTGGCTCTTAACTATTTTTTCGATATCTTGCGCTACCTTGTTCTCATAGCCGGAGTAGGTGTGCACAACATACCACTTTGCTGTTTCTAACATTCGATTCCTCCATAATTCAAATTGTTTAACCCGATCATACGGAACGAATCAATATATTTAGTAGATGGCGGAAAGTTAAATCAGATAGGACCACGATTACTGCAATTATGAACACCATGGCAAGCACTTGAAACATGCCGCCGAATAGTTTTTTCTTGGTGGGCCAAACTACTTTTTTTAACTCGCTTTTCATTTCTTTAAGGAAGGTGAAAGCTCGACCTAAAAACCCTAACTTGCTTTTGGTGTCGACTTGTTTGCCGCCGTCACTGCTACCATTTTTTAAAGATGCCTTTTTTGCCTTCTTAACCATATGCTATATAATTCCTCGCATTAATTAATCAATTTGATCATTTAATTTAATTAATCTCACTTTGTTTCTTTGTGCAGTGTGTGTTTTCTGCAAAAACGACAATGTTTTTTTAGCTCCATTCTTTCGGAATTGTTTTTCTTGTTCTTAGTGGTGTTATAGTTTCGTTGTTTGCAGTTGCTACATGCCAAAGTTATCTTAATTCTCATGGATTTTTATTTCACCTCTGTTTCGCCAATAGATTGTAGATGATTAATTGATAATTGCAAAAGTTGAACGGAGTTGAATTGCACAAATCAAACGAGGTTAATGATAGCATGACTAAAAGTTTATGTCAAGTGAAAAGTTGATGTTTTGCCTAAATTC
>JAZUIR010000096.1:0-8020 GCA_045642305.1 Oscillospiraceae bacterium
ATTTTTAATATATTTATAAGGTTATGGTTAAAATTAATTTAATATGCTTTTGCGTTTGGTTTTTTGAGGAGAGTTTTTAAAAAATATGAAAAACAAGGTTAGAAGATATTCTAGAATATATAGGAAGTCAGCCGGACAGAAAAATTTGTTTGTTTTAGTATTAAAATATTTCATCATATTTTTGTTGGTTGCGGTGTGTTCCTATCTTTTTTTTATGGCTTTGAACAGTTATTTGAAACGACCTCATTGCACAAAAATAACTTTGCCTGATCCGAGCGAGGTTGGTGATGAGAATTATAAGCAAAAAGTTAAAGTTGGTGGCCAATCGTCGAGTGAAATAAATTTCAGTTTGGTTGGAAAGCAGATAAACGCTGTTGAGGTTGATTTTAAAACTGTTTCTGGCAAGCGAGGTGAATTCGACAAATTTTTGGATGGCATTGAAAATGAAGGTTTTAATGCTGTGATCGTTTGTTTGAAAGGGCCCGATGGAAAACTTTGTTATGATAGTCAGGTCGAGCAGGCGATTGAATGGCAGACTGTGTCAAAAAAAGCTGATGTTGATTTGGCTGAAGTCGTTGATAGAGTCGAAAGGCGAGGTTTGATTCCGATTGCAAGAATTGTTGCGTTTTTTGATCAAACTGCGCCTGGAGCTGATCGTCAAAACACATTTTTAGATTATTATGATTCATCATCGGGTGATAGGAATTCTAGCCGGTCAACCAGTGAAAGGTCTGATTTTAAGGTTCACATGTTTAAAAGAAATGGAGCAGGTTTTGCTGGTGGAATGTGGCTTGATGCTTCAAAGCCTGTTGTTCGAAAATATGTTGCTGATTTGGCTTGTGAGGCGGTTAATTTTGGTTTTAAATATGTGGTTTTTGATTATGCATTTTTTCCGCCTGTTTCTGAAAAGCGAGAAAAGGATATTTATTCGCAGGAAGGTGGTTTAAATGGTAAGGTTAAAGCTGATTGTATTTTAAAATTTGTTCGGGAATTAGAAAATAGAAGAGTTGTTTCTATTCTTTCCTATCCCGTTAGAGCAATTTTTGATTATGATGGAGCTTTGAACAAAAACGACGATTTTGGAAACAATCTTTTTGGTGACGTTGATTTTGTGATTGGCAGTTTTAAGAATCATGCTCCTATTTTTGAAGTTTCTAGTTTTGAATCTGATTTTAAAAAATATGAAGATTTTTTGAGTGGTTTAAAGTTTAAAGTGTTTGTTGCACCTGAGGTTGATAAATCCATATTATTGAAAAAGAACAAAGGAAAGTTTTATGATGAAATTGAAAATAGCGAAGTTTTTGATTCAAAATTTGTTACTATAAACCATAGGGCATAAGATTTAAATATATATTTTAAATCAAAAAAATAAAAATTGTTGTTGGTGGTTGATTTAATGAAAGAAATTATGCAGATTTTTAACAGATGGAAACAACTTGCGGTTGCTGATCCTGATTTGATAGGGGAGTTGCAATCTGTTGAAGGCAATTTTGAACAGATAAACGACAGGTTCTATAGAAATTTGAAGTTTGGAACTGCAGGAATTCGAGGAATAATTGGTGTAGGAACGAATCGAATGAATGTCTATGTTGTTGGAAGGGCGACGCAGGCTTTGGGCTTATATTTGAGAAGCATTAAGTCTGAAAATTTGGTTGTAATAAGTTATGATAATAGAATAAAATCGTGGTTGTTTGCAAAAACTGCAGCCCAGGTTTTGGCTGCTAACGGAATTAGGGTGAAGATTTTTAAAACTCTAAAACCTGTTCCTGTTTTGTCATATGCTGTTAGGGAACTTGGTTGTGATTCGGGAATTATGATTACAGCGAGTCATAATCCTGCTGAATATAATGGTTATAAGGTTTATGGAAATGATGGTTGTCAAATTATTGAAGATGTTGCTGAAAAAATATATGGTTTAATGAAAAAAATTGACGTTTTCAGCGGGGTCAGGTTGGTTGATTTTGAAGAGGGACAAAGTTCAGGCATGATTTCTTACTGTGACGATGAAATTGAGCAGAATTTTTTGAGTCATGTCGAACAAAGTCTTATTCAACCTAACATTTTGCAACGCGGTGATTTAAAACTCGTATATACTCCATTAAACGGTAGCGGAATGGAGCCAATCAGTAGATTATTTAAAAAATTTGAAATTTCTTCTGTTCATGTTGTTGAGGAGCAAAGAGAGCCTGATGGGAATTTTCCGACATGTAAAAGTCCTAACCCTGAGTTGTTAGATGTTTTTTCTGTTGCGCTGTCCTACTGCAAAAATTTTGAACCCGATGTTGTTATAGCTACTGATCCAGATTGTGATCGAATTGGGGTTGTTGTTAAAAAGTTTAGAAATGGCAATGACTATGAGTTGTTAAACGGAAATCAGTTGGGCGTTTTGATGTTAAATTATATTTGTAGTCAAAGAATTAGGCTTGGTTCAATGCCGCAAAGGCCAATAATGTTTAAAACTATTGTGTCCACGCCGATGGTTGAAAGAATAGCGCACTACTATGGTGTTGAGTTTGGAAATGTGTTGACTGGTTTTAAATATATAGGTCAGAAGATTGCAGAACTTGAGCAGAAAAACGAACAGAACAGGTTTATTTTTGCTTTTGAGGAGAGTCAAGGTTATTTAGCTGGGAGTTATGTTCGTGACAAAGATGGCGTGTTTGCTGCAATGTTGGTTTGCGAAATGGTGGTTTATTATGGTAAGCAAAATAAAACTTTGTTTAATGTTTTAAATGAGTTATATGAACAGTTTGGATATTTTAAGAGCTCGATTAGAAGCTATGTTTTTGAAGGCAAAAATGGCATGGAAACTATGTTGAAAATAATGCAAAACTTCAGAACCATGGAATTGGATTCGATAGGAAGTTTTGCAGTTGAATGTAAGTTAGATTATCTAATTTCGCAAAAGTTTGATTTAATCGATCAAAAAACTGAAAAAATTTATTTGCCAAAATCAAATGTTGTTGAGTTTAGGTTAGCAGGCGGTTCGAAAATAATAGTTAGGGTTTCGGGAACAGAACCCAAAATTAAAACATATTACACAAGTTCTGGTGAATCTGCAGCTGAATCAGAACAGATTGATTTGAAATTGAGTCAAAGTTTTGAAAAATTAATGAAATCGTTTGAGTAGGTTTTGCAAAATTGTTGTTGTGATGGTGTTGTGTTGTTAAAATATAGAAATTTTAAAGACATATGTTTGACAGTGCGTATGACAATATTGTTGGGATTTGTCGAATAATTGAATAGTTATATGCTTTTGATCGTTTTATGGTTTATTTTCTGCGATTATATTTAAGAATTGTTCTTCGAAACTATTCAAATTGATTTCAAAAACTTGCTTGGTTGTCATGTTTTTTAGTTGAATATTGTTATTTAGAATTTCATTTTCGCCTAATATGCAGGAAAAATCAGCTCCTAATTTGTTTGCGTATTTCATTTGTGATTTAACGCTTCGGTTTAGAAGGTTTATTTCGACATTTAAGCCCATTCTTCGCAGGTTAAGGGCAATTTTCATGGATTGTTTTGCTGTGCTGTTGAAGTTTCCCATGAAGAGGCAGCAGCTTTTTTTGTTTTTGGTGATAGGATTGTTTTGAGCTTTTAAAAGCATTATTAGCCTTTCTATTCCGACGGCGCAACCAAGCCCGGAAAGAGGCACGTTTGACATTGTTTCAACCAGATTGTCGTATCGTCCGCCTCCGCAAATTGTTTTTTGTGCACCTAGCTCGTTTGATTGAAATTCAAAAACGGTTTTTGTGTAGTAGTCAAGTCCTCTTACAATACATGGATTAATTTCAAATTCGATTTTTTCGGATGCGAGTAGATCGCACATAATTTCAAAATGGTTTTGGCACTCTTTGCAAAGATTTTGTGTTGTTTTTGGCGCATTTTCTGAAATTTGTATGCATTGTTGGATTTTACAATCTAAAATTCTAATTGGGTTTTTCTGCAGGCGATTTAAACATGTTGGGCAGATTAAATTTTTTTTGTTTTCATAAAATTCTACAAATTTTTGGCGAAACATTTTTCTGCATCTTGCGCAACCAATAGAGTTTATTTCTAAGTTTATGTTTTTTAAGTTAAGTTCACCAAAAAATTGATTAATCAGTGAAATTATTTCAACGTCAGATAATGGGTTGGTTGATCCGAAAAGTTCCGTTCCAAATTGATGAAATTCTTTAAACCTACCGGCTTGTGGGCGTTCGTTTCTAAAGCAGTTTATGAAATAGAACAATTTAAGCGGCATAGGTTCATTCAAAAGCCCGTGTTCAATAATTGCTCTAACAACCGATGCTGTTCCTTCGGGTCGCAGGGCAAGTGGTCTTTTTGCTAGGTCGGTGAATCTAAACATTTCTTTTTCGACTATATCAGTTGAATCACCAATTGATCTGTTAAACAGGTGTTCGCTTTCGAAGGTTGGAGTTTTTATTTCATCAAAATTAAAATTACTGCAAACTTTTCTGCCTATTTTTTCGATTTTTCGCCATAAAATAATTTCGTTCGGCAGAATGTCTTGCGTTCCTTTTGGAGCCTTAAAATTTGTTATCAATTAAAATTACACTCCTTAAAATCTTTTATTTTAAATTCGCAATCAAAGCTTCAGCAGTTTTTGGGTTGGTTGCAAGCAATATGTTATGTGTGTTGCAAACATCAAAAAGTTCGTTGTCGTTCAAATTGTTTTGTTTGTTGAGCGGATTTTTGAAAAATAAAAGCATGTCTATTTCGTTGTAGGCTATTCGCGAAAAAATTTGTTGTTTTCCTTCTTTGCCGTTGCTTAAAATAGTTTTAATTTCAAGGCCTGTGCTGTTGGTTATTAGTTTTGCTATTGATTCTTCGGCGATTATTTTATTTTTGGATAGTACACTGCAATAATTAAGGCAAAATTGAACTAAAAGTTCTTTTTTTTCTTCATCGGCAACTATTGCTATGTTCATGGAAACAAACACCTCCAAACTTAGTTTTAAATCAAAAGTTTTTTATAGTTTTCGTTTATCCGATCAAATATCGCCTTAAAAATCCTGTGTGGTAGGCAATTTTTTTTAAGGTTTTGGCCACAAAAATTTGCAATTTCTAGTTTGTTGCTTTGAGGAATGACCCCTATGAGTTGAACGGCAGTTTCGTCGATTATTTCGTCTAGGTTTTTTATAATATTTTTTCTCACCAGTTTTTTTTGCATCTTATTAATAATAAGCCTTATTTTTGTTTTTTCACCAACCTCTTTTTTTAAGTAGTTAACAAAAATAGCAACATCTCTTACGCAAACGGGGTCGGGAGTTGTCACAACAAGCAGCATATCAATTAGTTTTGCGATTTCAAGAGTTAGCTCAAAACCGCAATTTAAATCGATAATAATATTTTTGTAATTGTTTTCGAGTTGCTTGCAAATTTGTTCTATGTTCTTTGAATTTAGTTTCGATTTGAAGCTGAAAGGCGCAGGCAAAAGAGCTAGGTTGCAGTTTTGTGATGAATCGGTTGTTTGAACAGCATCATTAAGCGAGCAATTGCCTTTAATTACGTCGAATATGTCATATATAACATTAGGCATGTCTAGCAATATGTCGAGGCCGCGTAGGCCAGAATCGGTTTCGATTAAAATTGTGGATTGACCTGCTTGGGCCATGGTTCTTGCTAGGTGGTTGCAAATTGTTGATTTGCCAACTCCGCCTTTTGATGAGGCTACTGCAAAAATATTACTCATGGTTTAAATTGTTCCTTTTTATTAATATTATTGTTGTGCTGCTCTTTCTTTTTTTAAATCTTCGAATATGTCTACAACTTTGCGGAAAAATGTTTCAGCACGTGCTCCGTCTAAAACAATAACGCTCATTGCAAGCTGTTTAGGCGTTGTCGTTGCTTCTTCTTCAGCATTATTTGCTAATGGTTGTAGATCGGCAGGAAATATTCCAACACCAGTAGCATTAGTTTTTTTCTTATTTACATCTGAATATTCCGGTGAACCTGACTTTGTTGCTATGTTTAATTTAGCAAGTTCGCTTCGTGATTTTGCCATGCGTCTCATTCCTTCAATAACTGTTTGCCATGCGGGGCTGTTCGGGTCGAGTTGACTTAAAATTTTTGGTGTAGTTTCAAAAACCTTTTCACTGCCATCAAATTTTTCTATTGATTTAACTATATGAGGTTCGAGTCGGGTTCCTTTGTTTGCAATAACGCTTTGACAATTTGCCATTTGTAGTTGAGTTAAATTAGTGTCGGCTTGGCCTATTGCTGTTTGTAGTGTAAAACCTATTTGATATTGCGTGCCGCGTTTTGCGTAGTCGTTTGGGTTGGTTACTCGTCCATCAACGTTATATATTTCCAGTCCGGTGTTTGTTGCAAGCCCAAAATAGGGAGCAAATTCATCAATTGTTTCGATTCCCATTTTTTGTGCAACATTATAGAAATAGTTGTTGCATGAAAGCTCGAGCGCTGTTAACATATCAATAGTTTTTGATGCGTGTCGATATTTTTGCTGTTGAAGACATCCCATTCGAGGAAATGTTCCGTTGACGCACTTGAAAGTTGTTGACGTTGAAATTTTTCCACTCAAAATTCCGGCAGCAGCAATGAAGGGTTTAATTGCTGAACCGGGTCTATAGATTTCGTTAAACGCTTTGTTCACAAGTGGTCGTAGTGGAGAGTTTGCCAATTTTTCGTAGTCATCAAAATATGAGTTTAGATTATATGATGGCAGTGAAATTGCGGCTAGAACCTCACCAGTTTTTGCATCAAGAACAACACAGGCAGCTCCTTTTCTTGAGCTTGAAGTGTTGTTCATGAAATTTTCAAGTTCTTTTTGAACTCTTTTTTGAAATTCATAATCGATTGTTAATCTAATTGTGTTACCGGGTTGGGGTTTTTCTCCCTTTTCAAAATACTTTTTAATTTTGTTGTTTTTTTGTTTTTCAACCGTTAAAATTCCGTTTTTTGGTTTTAAATATTGCTCATATTTTTTTTCTATTCCAAACTTGCCGATTTTTTCGTCGCCTTTATATCCTTCATTTTTTAGTTTTTCCATTTCTTCAGCAGAAATAGGGCCTACTATGCCCACAATATGAGGCGCTACGTCTTCACATGGATATTGTCTTTGTGAAGTTTCTATTACGTTAACTCCTTGCAGATCTGTTTTTGTTCCAACAAATTTTTCAACATATTCAGGTTCGATCGCTTCGACAACATTAAAAATTTTTGTTCTACTAAAATCAGAAGTTAGCATGTTGGCGCGAATGGCAGCAATTTTCACGGTTTCCTGTTCATTATAACCTTTAATGTCGAATTTTTCAACCAAAAGGTTTAGCGTGTCGTTTGCTGTTGCGTAGGGTTGCTGGTTTAATGCGTTTTTAAGTTTTGTTTCTTCTGTTTTTCTGTCTTCCAAAAAGACGTGGGGAGCTGTTTTGCTAATCGGAAAATTCTTATCATATTCAAGGTTGTTGTTTTCTAAAATTCTTATTAAATTACAAATTATTTGATTGCCTTGTTGGTTTTTTCTTTTTGTGGTTTCTGGATCGGATTCGATTTCTTTTTGAGTTGCCATGGGAAAAGAGCTGTCTATTATGAGGTTCAAATTCAGGCTGCTTGTTGCCAGTAAAACCCCATTGCGATCGACTATGTCGCCTCGAGCAGCAGGGAACACCTGTGTTAATTTATTTGAGCTTCTAGAAAGTTTTGCAAATTTATCGCATTCTAGGATCTGATAATCGACTAGCCTAAAAATTGCAACCATTAGCAATGCTATCATGGCTGCAACAAAAAAATAGGTTCTTTTTATGCATGATAAATTATTCGAGTTTCTTCCACCATACATTTACCTTTAAATTTCACCTTCTCAAAAATAGATTTTTGTTATATTATAATATGGAATTTAGTTGGTTGAAATCAACTTTTTTATCGAAAATGTAATAATATCTTTTTGTTTATTAAGTAAAAAATCGGCGAAACTAACATTGTGAAGGTAGCGGTTTTAAGGCTATGATCTAACCAAACGAACCAGACATTTTTGAAGTTTGAGTTGATGTATAGAGTTAGC
>JAZUIR010000097.1:0-2274 GCA_045642305.1 Oscillospiraceae bacterium
TAATTGTGAAGGGCTAATCGAACCAAAACAAATTGAAAACGCCATAGACGACAAAACCGCAATAGTTAGCGTAATGGCCGCAAACAACGAAATCGGAACAATTTTGCCAGTAGAACAAATTGCGAAAATATGCAAACAAAAAAAAGTTTTATTTCATTGCGATGCAGTTCAAGCTGTTGGCCATATTCCGATCGATTTGCAAAAAATTCAGGCGAACATGCTTTCAATTTCGGGCCACAAAATAGGAGCTCCAAAAGGAATAGGCTTGCTCTTTGTCAAAAGTGGAACTAGTTTAAAAAACCTAATTTGGGGCGGCGGACAAGAAAACAACAAGCGTGCCGGCACCGAAAACGTAGCCTTTGCTGTGGGCCTTGCATGTTGCATAGAACAAGCCACTTCAAACCTTGAACAAAACGAGGCCAAAATTAAGAAACTGCAAAAATTTCTGCTCGATGGAATTTTAAACACAATTCCAAAGGTTAGGTTAAACGGCAACGTAGAACATAGACTAAATTCCAATCTTAACTTTTCTTTTGAAGGAATCGAAGGCGAGTCGCTGCTTCTAATGCTTGATTCGTTTGGGATTTGCGCATCAAGCGGATCAGCCTGCACCTCAAACTCACTAGAACCATCGCATGTTTTGCTGGCAATTGGGCTCAAACCCGAAGTTGCACACGGGTCATTACGCATAAGCCTCAGCGCCAACAACACTCAACAAGAAATGGAATACATTTTAACCGTGTTGCCAAAAACAGTGCAAAAACTGAGAAACATGTCACCGGTATGGCAATCTAATTAAAATTTTAAATTAGCCAAAATATTCTGGTTGTAATATATTTAAAACCGTAACATATATATATGTTGAGAAAGGAAAATTGAACTTATAAAATGGCAATGGAATATTCAAAAAAAGTTATGGATCATTTCCTACATCCACGCAATGTTGGAGAAATAGAAAATGCCGATGGAGTCGGCGAAGTTGGCAACACACGATGTGGCGATGTAATGAAAATGTACTTAAAAATCGAAAATGACATAGTAATTGATGCTAAATTTAAAACGTTTGGGTGTGGCTCAGCAATTGCAACAAGCTCTATGGCAACCGAACTAATAAAAAACAAACCCATAAGCGAAGTGGCAAAACTAACCAACCAAGCTGTTGTTGAAGCCCTTGATGGCTTGCCACCAATTAAAATACATTGCTCCGTGCTGGCTGAACAAGCTATTAAGGCTGCTCTTAGTGATTATTTCAACAAAAACAACATCGACCCCAAACCTTATCTGGCCGATTTCAAACCAAAAACAAACTGCAAAAACTGTGAATCAGACAACATATAAACCATCTAAATTTTTTAAACATCGTCGAGCTGGATTTTAGGTTCATAGAAATTAAATTTCAACAAATTTAACCTTCTTAAAAAATGAAGGTTAAAAATAAGATTCTTTAATCATAATCGATATTAATCGATAATAAATACTCAGGAGTGTTTCTATGACTAAAAAATATAGCTCCAAAAACAACACGAACAATTTTGATGTGTTCCTAATTATAAAAACAGTTTCAATAATAATCATAATTTTGTCGCTAATGTTCATTTTTTTTTGCTTCAAAAAAAATAATCAAACTAAAATTGCTTCAAAAAAAAACATCGAAAAAAACCAAACAGCTCCAATAAATGAAGCTACAAACACGATCAACAAAACCCCAAATAACAAACCTAAAAAAAAGAAAAAAAGCAAAAAAACAAAAAACACTTCAAAAATCATATCAAAATTTTCCAGCCATTTCCCAACTGGTGAAACACAGGCCAACAGAATTTTTAACATAAAAAAAATAGCAAAAACCTTAAACAACACGGTTTTGCAACCAAACAAAGTCTTTTCATTTCAAAAAATATATGATATAAGCAACAAAAATGGAAAGTTTAAACTAGCCCAAGGAATAGTTAACAAAAAATTCTCGAACAATGTTTACGCCGGTGGAATATGTCAAGTTTCTACAGCACTTTTTAGAGCAGCCGAATCGGCCAAACTTAAAATTGTTGAACGACATAATCACAGCCAACCGGTTTTTTATGGCCCAAATAAAACCGATGCCATGTTCAACACCAAAACTGCTGATTTTAAGTTTAGAAACAACAAAAAATTTTCAATTAAAATAAAATCAAATGTTAAACACGACTATATAGAAATTAAAATATTGCAGTGTTAGAAAATTAAAATAAAATTTAGGAGAAAATTAAAACAGATGAAATATAAAAATAAATCACCAAA
>JAZUIR010000098.1:0-1677 GCA_045642305.1 Oscillospiraceae bacterium
TTATTGCCAGCCATCTAGAATTTGCGTTTTCTAATGTTTTCTGATTTATTAACAAGAAATTTTCTAGGTTTTTAATATGATTTTCGAAATCAAAGCCATAATTAATTGAGTTTTGATGAATTTTTGTTTTTGATTTTTCTATTGCTGTTTTGATTAGTGAAAAGTTATTTTGTTTGTTGCTTTTAATTAATTGAAAAACTTCGCAATCAAATGTTTCTGAAAATTTTTTTATATTTAAATTTCCGTTGTTTTTTTCCAGCAGATCTACCATGCTTACTGCAATTATTGTTGGAATTTTTAGTTCTAAAATTTGCATAGTCAAATATAGACTACGTTCTAAATTTAGCGCGCTAACGACGTTTATTATAATATCTGGCTTGTCTGTTGTCAGAAATGAGATGCTAACGTCCTCATCAGGTGAATATGGAAATATAGAATAAATCCCAGGGAGATCGATTATTTCAATGTTTTTATCTGTTTTAAAATTGCTAATTTTTTTTTCAACTGTTACACCAGGCCAATTTCCAACTTTTTGATTACTGTTGGTTATGCAATTAAATAGTGTTGTTTTGCCGCAGTTTGGGTTGCCGACAAGAGCAATTTTTGTTGGCATTTTTTAAACCTTTCTGTTTTAATATTGTTTTGAATAGGTTAACAATTAAAAAATATGTTTTTTAATTTAGTTTATAAGAATGTTTTCCGCTTCTTTTTTCCTTATGAAGAGACAATAACCCCTGAATTGAATTTGTATAGGGTCGCCGAGCGGAGCAAATTTTTTTATAAGAATCTTCACGCCTTTTGTTATGCCTAATTCCATGATTCGTCTTGAAAGGTTGTTATTGCCAATTATTTTGTTTACACTAACGATTTGACCGATTTTTGCTTTGTTTAAACTACTCATGTTGTTGGTTTAACTCCTAACATTAAAATTTTATGTTTAATTTTTGCATGCCAGGTTGTTTTATCAAGTTAGCCTATGCTAACAACAGGGCAAAACAAAAAGTCGAATTCTCAACCATCAATGCAATTCTAACTCATAAAGAGATTTTTGTCAACTAAATAAACTAGAATTCAAAAATAAACAAAATTGTATTGATTATGCTGTATTGTAAATAACTTTACCAATAATAGTATATTAAAAATTTTGCAAATAATTTCCACGTAATTTAAATAAAAATTTGGAAACAATAATCTTGTTAAAACAAAAAGTTTTATTAGAATTTAGGTTTTGTATCTTAAATATTTTATTATTGAGTCGGTCTAAATTCTTATTGTGGTTTGTTTTAAACGAAATTAATCATTTTTTAGAATTATGGAGGAGAGAAATGAATTTCAAAAAAATTATTCCTATTTTTTTAGCAGCTGTTTCTGCGATTTTTGTGTCATCTGCTTGTTGTCACGCTGTTGACGGATCGGTGCATCCTGAGTTTGTCAGATGTTTAGGTGTCAACGCCGATGACAATTGTAAGTCGGAAGACGAAAAGAACAGGTGTGGCGACGAAGATGAAGACGATAGGGAAAATGAAAACGACAAAGACAAGAACAAAAATGATGGTGAAGACAAAGACGAAGAATAAAATGAGTTTAGTTGTTAACAATTAAATGTTTCATTGCTACTTTCGTAGAAGTTTAGGCTCTACGAAAGTTTTTGTTTTATGTAATAAAAACTTTTGAATT
>JAZUIR010000099.1:0-6034 GCA_045642305.1 Oscillospiraceae bacterium
TCTTAAATAGTGCAAAAAAATTACCATGACAACAATGACAACAAAAAAAATAATGGAAAAACACGATTCAGTGACGAAGCAGAAAATTTCTACAAAAACAAAAACATAATCAGAAAAATTAAAAACAAAAAAAATAAAAAAAATAAAAGGCTCATGCTTTTTATTGAAATCGCTGCTGTTGCCCTCATTTTGTTTGTTGGTTTCGCAGTTTTTTCCATCATAAGCAAATTTAACAGGAGAAATTTCACTCCAGCCGACGTAGGCATAACAGCGGAAGATGAGGCCGCCGAAAAACAAATAAGTGCTATAACCAATTTTTTAATTTTAGGAATTGACGACAACAATATTTCTGATTGCATATTAATAGCAAGCCTCGACAAATCGAATAAGAAAATTAAATTGATTTCCGTTTTGAGAGACAGCTTGGTTAGAATAGAACCACGAAACAAAAAACCCTACTACTCAAAAATAAACGAGGCCTACTCAAACGGCAACGAAGAAACCACCCTCAGAACAATAAACAAAAACTTAGGCCTTAAAATAATGAATTATGTTACAGTAAACTTCACAGGCTTGGTTAACGTCATCGATCAACTAGGTGGAGTTAAAATAAAAATAAGCCCTGCTGAACGAATAGCAATTAACGGCATCATTCAAACAACCAAAAGTCTCCAAAAAATTCATAGAGATATGTTACCAACCAGCAAGTCAGATTTAACCGATGACAAAGAAGTAAACTTAAACGGTTCACAGGCTGTTGCCTATTCAAGAATTCGAAAAACCCAAACAATTGACGGCCAAAACGACGACAGCGGCCGAACATCACGTCAACGTTCAATTCTAACAATTTTGATACAAAAATTAATGGAAATAGACAAATCAAAAATTCCAAATATTATTAGAACTCTACTGCCTAATGTTAAAACATCGTTTGATTTGACCACACTATTTAACATATATCGCTGTGTTAAAGGCAAAAATTACTCGATTGTTCAAACCAAAATTCCTGTGCCAGAATACACGATCGACCCTGACTATAACTATCACGGCAAATCAACCGTTTTCTATGATCTAGACTATGCTGGTCAGGCTGTTAACAAGCTAATTTATGAAGATATAGATCAAGAAAGCTTCATTGAAAGCAATCCTCCACACGTTAAAAAAATTGATTCACACCGAATTCAAAATTCAATCAAAAACCAAAACTCACAAAACAATCAAACAAAAAAAAATTCAAGCAAAAATGAAAATAAACAAATAAACTCTGCTAAATCAAACTATAGCACAAATTCAGTTAACAAAAAAATCAAAAAGCGCAAACGTTAATGGAGTATTGAAAAGTCTAAAATGAAAAAATCTTTCACATATTTTGACAATGCTGCAACAACTAAGGTGTTGAAACCTGCCGTTTTGGCCGCAACCGACTGCATGATTAAAAACTTTGCTAATCCTTCATCAATGCACCAATTCGGGCTCAATGCCGAAAATATTTTAAATTCGTCTAGAAAAACCATAGCAAAAATTTTGAACTGCGAACCAAATGAAATAATATTTACTTCAGGCGCAACAATGAGCATTAACTTGGCCTTGCTTGGCAGCACCATAAACGTTAAAAACCCGAAAAAAAACAACAAAAATAAAATTATAACCACTCAAATTGAACATGCAGCAACAAGAAACTGCCTCAATGAGCTTGCTCGACAGGGTTTCAAAGTTGTTGAAGTGAAACCAAATAATAAAATATACACAGCAGAAAATTTCGTAAACCAAATTGATGAAACTACAATTTTAATAAGCATAATGCATGTTAATAATGAAAACGGGCTTGTTTTGCCAATTGAAGAAATTACAAAATTGGTTAAAACAAAACAGAAAAATATTTTAATTCACATTGACTGCGTGCAATCATTCACAAAACTAAAAATCGACCTCGCAAAAATTCCAGTTGATTTTGTTTCAATTTCGGGCCACAAAATAGGATCCCCAAAAGGCATAGGAGCCTTGTTCATTCGCAAAAATTCAAAAATAAAGCCAATAATTTTTGGAGCAAACCAAGAAAACAAGCTGTTTCCAGGCACTCAAAACCTTCCAGCAATTGCTGGATTTGCCGTTGCAGCAAAGTTTCATTATGACAATATAGAAAAACATTACAAACACTTTAAAACCCTAAAAAACGAGCTTGTTGATGCTTTCTCAAATTGCAACAACGTAAAATTCAATTTTGAAGAAAATTTTCACGCACCCTACATAGTAAACCTATCGATTGAAAGAATCCGGTCACAGGTTATGTTAAATTTTCTAGAAAAATGTGGCTTCTTAGTTTCAAGCGGCTCAGCCTGTGCTCGTGGCAAAACTTCAACCATTTTAACAAACTTAGGTTATGGCTCAAAAGCACAAGACAGCGCCATTCGAGTCAGCTTCTCATTCGAAAACTCGATAGATGAGGTCAAAAATTTAGTAAGAGCAATAAAAACTGGAGCAAAGACTATCACAAAAATTAAATAACAATTTGCAATTAAATCTGAATTTTCAACTATACGTTATAATTCGACTTAATCAAACCCAAAAACAAAATATAACATAGAATTAAAATTAAAAAATTAAAATTAAATTGCACTCACAAGTCAACTTTCTTTATTTTTATATAATTGTGTTTTACAATGATTTAAAAAATCAGATTGAATTACTTAAAGTCATTAAAATATTGTTACATCATATATGATATATGTCTAACTTATAAGGTTTTGACAATTTAAGTTGTAAAAAAAGCAAAAATATTGTAGAATGAGACCAGCAGCATTTTTTAACTGTATATGAAAGGGTTTTAGTTGATTGCAAAACATTAGAAAAGTCATTCTCCTAAAAGAAGGCGAAATTTTCTTAAAAGGATTAAATAAATCCCATTTTGAAAATGTATTAATAAAAAATATTAAAAATAACTTCAAAAGTGCAAATTTCAGCGCAAAAAAGAGTCAAAGCACAATTCTGCTAGAACCAAATTCAAACCACGACCTGCAGACAATAGAAAAAAATATAGGCAAAATCTTTGGAATATCAAAATTTTGCGTAGCTGCGGCATGTGCAAAAAATTTAGAAGAAATTAAAAAAACAATAATAGAATTTTTCAAAGAAGAACTCACTAACTGCAAAAGCTTTAAAATTTCTTCAAAAAGAAGTGATAAAAAATTTGAGCTTAATTCACAACAACTTAACGAACAGCTTGGTGCGTTTATTGTAAAAAATTTTCCTAAAATTAAGGTTGACTTAAGCGACAAATGCGAACTAACTATTTGGGTTGAAATTCGTTCTTTTAGCACCTACATCTACTCCAAAAATTTTGAAGGCGCCGGCGGAATTCCAGTCGGCTGTAGCGGTCAAGCCATGCTTCTAATTTCTGGAGGCATAGACAGCCCAGTTGCGGGTTGGCTAATGGCAAAACGTGGGCTTAAACTTAACGCCATTCATTTCTTTAGCCCGCCCTACACCAGCGCAAGATCAATCGACAAGGTTGAAAAACTGCTAAAAATTCTGAGCATGTGGACAGGCCAAATCGAAACGTTTTTTGTCAATTTCACCAAAATTCAAGAAACAATAAACAAAAACTGCAACAACAAACTCAGCACAATAATTAACCGCAGAATGATGAATAAAATTGCGCAAAAAATTTCGCAAAGAAATAGTAACATAAAAGCCCTAATCAATGGCGAAAGCCTAGCTCAAGTTGCTAGCCAAACACTGGAAGCTATGATTTGCACAAAACAAGCAACGTCTATGCCAATATTACAGCCTTTGATTGGGCTAGATAAAACAAAAATTGTTGATTTAGCAAAAAAAATAGGAACATTTGAAACTTCTATTTTGCCCTACGCTGATTGCTGCACTGTTTTCGTTCCACCACACCCAAAAACCAAGCCAAAAATTGATGAAGTGTTAAATAACGAAGAAAAAATTACCGATTTAAACAAACTTGTTGATGATGCAGCAGATCAGGCGATTTTCAAAATAGTTGGTTAAAATAATAATAAAATATATTTAAATTTTTTTCGAAAGGATTGTTTATTTTTGATAAGACACGACCTAAGAAACATTGCAATAGTTGCGCATGTCGACCACGGAAAAACCACATTAGTTGACAAAATGCTGCAACAAACCGGAGCCTATAAACAAAACCAAGAAATTCAAGATCGCGTTATGGACTCAAACGCACTTGAAAAAGAACGCGGAATAACCATTCTTTCCAAAAACACCGCAATTATTTACAACAACGTTAAAATCAACGTCATAGACACGCCGGGGCACGCTGATTTTGGCGGAGAGGTCGAACGCGTGCTAAAGATGGTTGATGGAGTTATTTTGCTAGTTGATGCTGCTGAAGGACCCCTCCCTCAAACAAGATTTGTAACAAAACAAGCACTTAGCCTCGATCTAAAAATAATTATTGCTATAAACAAAATTGATCGACCCGATGCTCAAATAGACGAGGTATATGACAAGGTTTTGGAACTTTTGCTCGACCTAGATGCAACCGAAAGCCAACTTCAAAGTCCTGTTCTATATTGCTCGGGAAAACATGGTTGTTGCAGCCTTAAAAAAGATGAAAAAGGCACTGATTTAACCCCGCTTTTTGACACTATTTTAAACCACATCAACCCACCTAACGGCAGCGAAAATGATCACCTACAGCTGCTTGTTTCCTCAATTGACTACAACGACTATGTAGGAAGAATCGCAATAGGCAAAATAGAACGTGGACAAATTAAAAAAAACGAAGAAGTAATAATTTGTAATCATTCTGATTCCACAAAAAACTATAAAAGTAAAATCGTTAACCTGTTCGAAATTGGAGCGTTCGATCGCAGGCCAATCGATCAAGCAAATGTTGGTGATATAGTCTGCGTTTCCGGAATAGAAAACATAACTATAGGCGACACAATTTGCAGCATAGAAAAGCCTGAACCTATTCCATTTTCAAAAATCAGCGAACCCACCGTAGAAATGACATTTTCAGTGAACGACGGCCCTTTTGCAGGAAATGAAGGCAAGTTCATAACATCTCGAGAAATTAAAGCTCGACTTGAAAGAGAACTTTTAAAAGACGTTTCTATTAAAATTAGCTTTGATGAAACCGACAGATTCAAGGTTTGCGGTCGTGGCGAAATGCACCTGTCCATTTTGATTGAGACGATGCGACGTGAAGGGTTTGAGCTTTTAGTTTCAACTCCGCGCGTGCTGTTTAAACAAATAGACGGCAAGAAATGCGAACCATTTGAAAGGCTGTCAATCGACGTGCCCGATAACTGCGTTGGACGTGTTATGGAAAAAATGGGTTTTCGAAAAGCCGAACTGCTTGAAATGATTCCACAAAACGGACGGACCAAGCTCGAATTTTTAATTCCATCACGCGGCTTATTCGGATACAGAAACGAATTTTTAACCGACACAAAAGGCGAAGGAATAATGAGTTCCATATTTGAAAAATATGATGAAACGGTCGGCGAAATAAACACCAAAAACGAAGGCTCACTGGTTAGTTTCGAAACCGGCACAGCAGTGGCTTATGGAATTTTTAACGCACAAGAACGTGGTTTGATGTTCATAGAACCCGGAACAGAAGTTTACGAAGGCATGGTTGTTGGTCAAACTCCAAAAAAAGATGATATCGTCGTTAATGTATGTAAGAAAAAACATTTGACAAACACGCGAGCTTCCGGATCAGATGACGCATTACGATTGATTCCACCAAAAAAAATGAGCCTAGAAGAATCAATAGAATATTTGAAACCCGATGAACTGTTAGAAGTCACCCCTTTAAATTTACGAATCCGAAAATCAATTTTAAACAACCAAACCAGGGCTAAAATGGCTAACAAAAACAAAAAAACAAAATAGAACGCAAACCAAACAGCTTATTAATTTGATGCGTCAATCTGTGAGAAACATCAGCACACTATTTTGCAACAAAAACCCTTTGGCAGTCATCTCAAATCCGGCCGAAGTTAATTTGATAAAACCCTTGTTGGCTAAAATTTTGAGC
>JAZUIR010000100.1:0-5102 GCA_045642305.1 Oscillospiraceae bacterium
AATTCAAAGCAACACTCAAACCCTGAGTGGAAAAGAAATAGAAAACGCAACAACAAAGCTATTGAATGATTTAAAGAAAATTGGTGCAACCATAAAAACAGTTTAAAAAAATTAAAAACATAATAAAAATAAAAAAAATGAAAAAATAGTTGACAAAAACAGAAACATTGTGGCATAATAACCTTGTGTAGTGAGTTGCTGGTGTAGTTCAGTTGGTAGAGCAGCTGATTTGTAATCAGCAGGTCAGGGGTTCAAGTCCGTTCACCAGCTCCATTGTTTCGTTTCTGGTTATTATCAATTTGGGGGAATTCCCGAGCGGTCAAAGGGGGCAGGCTGTAAACCTGTTGCTTTTAGCTTCGTTGGTTCGAATCCAACTTCCCCCACCATATTTGGATTATTTATGTTTTAAGACTTTTAGATTATAAATTTTAAGCGTTTTTCGAGATTCAGTTTTTAATTTGCGAATGTGCTGGAATCGGTAGACAGGCACGTTTGAGGGGCGTGTGTCATCGACGTGTGGGTTCAAGTCCCACCATTCGCACCATATCAAAATTTATATCATATAAATAGTTATAGTACTCATAGCTCGTTGAAATTTTGTCACAACAATATACAAAACTTAGTTTTCATAATTAAAATTTTCATATGTTGATTTTTAGACTGTTTTATTTTGGAAATGGGGCTTAGTTTATATGTGTGGATTTGTCGGGTTTAGCAACTTTCTAGAAAAATCCGAAATTATTTTAGGCAATATGTTAGAAAAAATTGTCCACAGAGGCCCTGATGACGAAAATCACTATATAGATGACAAAATAGCATTAGGTTTTCGCCGGCTTTCGATCATCGATATTAACGGTGGTCGTCAACCTATGTTTAATGAAGATAAAACAAAAATTTTAGTGTTCAATGGTGAAATATACAATGCATCCGAACTAAGAGTTAAGCTCATAAAAAGTGGTCATATTTTTGCAAACAATTCTGATAGTGAAGTTTTGCTACACGGCTATGAAGAATACGATAGCAAAATTTTAACGAAGCTGCGTGGAATGTTCTCATTTGTAATATATGACAAAAAAAACAGCATTCTTTTTGGTGCACGTGATATGTTCGGCATAAAACCCTTCTACTACTACCTGAACAAAACCAATTTCATTTTTGGTTCCGAAATAAAGAGTTTTTTGCCTCATCCTAGTTTTACTAAACAAATCAATTTAACAGCACTAGAACATTTTCTATCATTTCAATATTCAGTAGGCGATCAAACCTTCTTTAAAAACGTTTTCAAACTTGCTCCCGCACATTTTTTCACCTATAATCTTAAAACAAAAAAACTAAAAATAAAACGCTACTTTAGCCTCAATTTAGAACCCGATGATTCACTCACTCTAGATGAATGGGTTAAAAAAATAGGCATAGTCTTTCAAAATTCGATAGATGCCCACAAAATTTCAGATGTTGAAGTAAGTTCACTACTATCATCAGGAATAGATTCCAGCCTGATTGCAGCAAGCGCAAACGTTTCAAAAACCTTCACCGTAGGCTTCGCAAACAACGGCTACAATGAAATAGACTATGCTGAAAAATTTTCTGAACATGTTAAAATAAAAAACTATAGCAAGAAAATAACAGAAAAAGAATTTTTTAACATATTTCCTAAAATTCAATATCATATGGACGAACCGCTGGCTGATGCTTCTGCGGTTGCACTATTTTTTGCCTGCCAAACAGCCGCAAAGCATGTTAAAGTAATTCTTTCGGGTGAAGGCGCCGATGAAATCTTTGGAGGCTATAACATATATAAAGATCCTATCGACAACAAAATATTTGAAAAAATTCCATTTTTTATTCGAAGTTTCATTGCAAAAGCAGCCAGTTTATTTAAACAAAAACGCGGCATAAACTATCTCATACGACATGGCACAAAGCTTGAAGATCGCTTCATAGGCAATGCCAACATTTTCGATTATAGATCAAGAAATAGGCTGATAAACTTTCCAGCTTATGCCCAAAGCCCATCTGAATTTTTAAAACCACTCTACAACCAGGTCACCGATTTCGATGATATGACTAAAATGCAATTTATTGATCTAAACACGTGGCTTGTTGGTGATATTTTACAAAAAGCCGACAAGATGAGCATGGCAAACTCAATTGAACTACGAGTTCCATTCCTAGATAAAAAGGTTTTTGAATTAGCCAAAAGAATTCCAACAAAATTTAAAGTTAACAAAAAAAACACCAAATTCGCATTAAGACAATATGCTCAAAACAAACTACCAAAATTTATTGCTCAGAAAAAAAAATTAGGGTTTCCTGTGCCGATCAAAGTTTGGCTGCGACAAGAAAAATTCTATAAAAAAATTTCAGAATCTTTCCACAGCGTTCAAAGCAAATATTTTTTTAAAATTCATGAACTTGAAAAACTTCTCAACAATCACATAACCGGAAAAACCGATGAATCTCGCAAAATATGGACAGTGTTTACATTTTTGGTTTGGCATAATCAATTTTTTGGCTAAATTAAAACCATGTGAAACTGCAAAATTTGAGCTATACCTTGATTGATTAAACAATTTTATAAATAATTTAAACAAAAAAGAATCTTCGAAAAAACAACGAAGATTCTTTTCATTTAATCAAGCTGAGATAATATGCAACAACAACCAAAAATCTCATAAACTAACGCGAAATAAACCTAATCAAACCACACCACACTGAATATAAGTCCTAACCTGTGCTTCAAATCAAATCTTTATCTTATGTTTCTACATTATCTCAACAAACAACCCATTAATACATGCCTGCTCCGCCCATTGAAGGAGCAACAGGGCCGTCAGCATTTTCTTTACGTGGAATATCTGCCACCAAACTTTCAGTTGTTAGAACCATTGACGCAACAGAAGCTGCATTTTGTATGGCGCTTCTTGTGACCTTAGCCGGATCTACTACACCAGCATCTATCATATTGCGATATTCTCTAGATGAAACATCATAACCACAATTAGCGTCTCCATTCTTCAAAACCTCTTTTATTATAACTGAAGGCTCTTCTCCAGCGTTTTCTACAATCTGACGAAGCGGAGCCTCCAAACCCTTTTTGACTATTGAAATTCCGGTTTTTTCATCGTCAATATCCGTGCTCTTTAACAACTCCTCAACCGCAGAAATAGCAGCAATTAACGCCGCTCCACCGCCTGCAACAATTCCTTCTTCAACCGCTGCCTTCGTTGCTGAAAGTGCGTCTTCTATACGCAATTTTCTCTCCTTCATTTCAACTTCAGTTGCAGCTCCAACCTTAATAACAGCAACTCCGCCCGCTAGCTTAGCCAAACGCTCCTGCAACTTTTCACGATCGAAATCCGACGTGGTTGATTCAATTTGAGCACGAATCTGACTTATTCTAGCCTGAACCTCCTGCGTTTTTCCACCACCACTAACAATCGTTGTGGCTTCCTTGTCAACCTTAACCTGATGAGCATTGCCAAGCATTTCTATTTTAACATCTTTTAGTTCTATGCCAACGTCGCTAGAAACAAAAGTAGCTCCTGTAAGCACAGAAATGTCTTGCAACATTTCCTTGCGCCTATCACCAAAACCTGGCGCTTTAACTCCAACAACCGTGAACGTTCCACGTAAACGATTCAAAATTAAAGTGGTTAACGCCTCACCTTCAATATCTTCCGCAATAATCAAAAGCTTCTTACCCGATTGAACAATCTGCTCAAGCAACGGCAACAAATCAGCAATAACCGAAATTTTCTTGTCAGTTACAAGAACACAAGCATCATCTAAAACCGCTTCCATCTTCTCGCTATCAGTGCAAAAATATGGACTTATATAACCTCTATCGAACTGCATGCCCTCAACAACTTCGCTATAGGTTTCCGCAGTTTTAGATTCCTCGATGGTTATTACTCCATCATGCGTCACCTTATCCATAGCTTCAGCAATTAATTTTCCAACCTGCTCATCATCAGCAGAAACCGTTGCAACCCTAGCCACATCAGCGCTACCCGAAATTTTCTTAGCATTTTTTCTGATTACCTCAACAACCACATCAGTTGCCTTCTGCATTCCACGCCGAATAATCATAGGGTTGGCGCCAGCTGCAACATTTTTCATTCCTTCATTGACAAGAGCCTGCGCAAGCAAAGTTGCCGTTGTCGTTCCATCACCAGCAGCGTCATTTGTTTTAACTGCAACCTCTTTAACCAGTTGAGCCCCCATATTTTGAAATGGATCTTCCAACTCAATTTCCTTTGCTATAGTTACTCCATCGTTGATTACCAGTGGCACACCAAATTTTCTGTCAAGAACAACATTTCTCCCCTTTGGGCCAAGCGTTATCTTAACAGTATCCGCAATCTTGTCTATGCCCTCTTTTAGAGCATTTCTTGCTTGTTCTCCATGTAAAATATTTTTTGCCATAGTGAAAACCCTCCTGTTTTTTAAAATTTCTAAAAACTAACCATTTTGGTCTAAAACCAAAATTTTCAATTTCAAACCTCAATTGCCAATTAAGTAAGCTCTACAAAATTTCCAAACAAAACCAAATTAGCAACAAACCTTAGCCAAAACATCCGACTGACGAAGAATTGTATATTGCTGTCCGTCAAGCTTAACCTCGGTTCCAGAATATTTTGAAATCAACACCTTATCGCCTTCCCTAAGCTCCATTTTAACTTCCTTACCGTCGACAACTCCGCCCGGGCCAACCGCAACAACCTCAGCAATTTCTGGCTTTTCCTTCGCGCTATCTGCAAGAATTATTCCGCTTTTGGTTTTTTCTTCGGCCTTTTGCATTTTAATTACTACCCTATCGCCCAATGGCTCTATTTTCATGTTTAGTTCCTCCATTTCAAATTTTTTGTTTCACTTCTTGATTTTCCATTTTTTGGCTATATAAAATTTTTGAATATGTTTGAATATGTTTGAATATAACAATTAGCACTCAAGCGGTTAGAATGCTAACCCAGTTCAAATTTTACCCCAACTGTTAATTAAAGTCAATAGCTAAATTAAAAAATAAAACTAAAAATATAGTAATTTTTTTAAACAAAATTTCATATCCGATATTAAACCATTAATATATTAATACGTTA
>JAZUIR010000101.1:0-11345 GCA_045642305.1 Oscillospiraceae bacterium
GACTCAAAATCAAAATCGTTAAAATTCGATCTTCGGGTATTTGCATTTTTTGAACTACTCGGCTATTTCTGTTTTATATCATGTTTTTGTTGCAAAATTTTTTTATTTCGATCTTCAATTTCAGTTTTTAGCTCATCCGAATTCTTCGGATCAAAATTTAAACCAAACTTTTCCTGCAGCCCCGCCAAAACAACAAACATTTCGCTTTTAACCTTCTCACATTGCTCATGAATATCAAAAACTTTACTCTGACTTTTCTCAACCTCAAGCTGCGTCACTATATTTCCGGAAAAATGTTTATTTTTTTTCGTATAAACCACGCCTCCACAAACAGGACACGGCTCACCTTCTTTCAAATTTTCGGCCAACATTGCAGCTTGATGATTTAAAAAAAACCTGCTTAATTTCACATGCCTATCACTAAATTTTTTAAAATCATCTTCCAATTTAATTTTTTCATCATTCAATTCAGCAAGTTTTTTAATTTTAGCCAAAAGCTCCACTTCTGAATCAATTTCAGTTTTGAAATCAAAAAAAAGCTTTTTTAACTGCAAATTTTTTAAATTAGAATCGATTTTAGCTAATCTTTCATTCACGCTGCTAAGCTCAACATCAAACCCACTAATTAATTCAAACGACTGCTCAAACAAATTTAGTTTTTCAATTTCAGACTGCAAATTAGTTATATCATATTCGATTTTTTCAATTTTACTGCAATTTTTTGTTGCATCTTCCAATTTTTTTTGTTCAACCTTCAAACTTACTCGCAAATCCAAAAACTCGCTTTTTTTGCAACAAAACTCAGTTTTTAATTCATCCACAGAATTTTTTAAAAACTTCAACCCCTCAACCTTTTTTAATATGATCTCACTACGCTCAACTTCATCAACTCTCGGGCTTTTTTGCCTTAAAATTCTTAGCCGCTTCTCATTTTGCTCAAAATCTGACTTTTTTTGTTCATGTAAACATAAAATTTCGATCTTAACCTGAAGCTGTCGAATTCTTTTTTCGATTTGTTTTTGCACAACCTCTAGATTCTTTAAACTAATCAAATCATCAGAATTTTTCCTGCTAAGCCAATCAGCAATTTCGCTCCAATCATTTTCAGCTTTTTGCTTCAAACTCAAAAACTCAAAATCATCACAATCAACCAGCTCAAGTGTTTTCAAATTTTGCTGCTCGCTAACTTCAAAATTCTTCAAAATTTTTTGCTTATAATCAAACAAACCATTTGCTATTTCTTCAAAAATTTCAGTTTCAAAAATTCTCCTAAAACTTTTTAGCTGTTGTTCTCCTCGTTCGTTCAAAAGTTTTTGAAACTGCCCCTGAGCAAGCATGGCAACCTTATTGAAACTAGCCCTGTCAAAACCAACCAACTCCTGCTCAACAAGGCTAGCAATTTCCTTCAAATTGGTTTTTATCGTTCCATCAGGCATGGTCAACCGAGCCAAATGCTTTTGCAGCTTAAAACCGCCTCCCCTAGCCTTTGCAATCAACTGCTCTGGAGCCCGCTCAATTAAATATTTCTTACCATTTTGCTCAAACTCAAGTTCAACAAAACAAAGGCTGCTTGAATCAGCAAAACTGCTTTTTAAGGTTTTTGCTTCTTTTTTCATTCCGCTAGTAATACCATATAGCGCAAAACAAATAGCGTCAAAAATTGTGGTTTTACCCGAACCGGTATCACCCGTAATTAGAAATAAATTCCTACCATATAGCTTAGAAAAATCAATCTGCTCAACCCCACTATAGGGCCCAAACGCCGACATCTTTAGCCTAATTAACTTCATTTTTTTTCAAACCTTCAACAACCTCAGAAAAAATTTTTTTCTCAATTTCATTCATAGATCGCCCAACCACACCAGCATAGAATTTTTCAAACAAACTACCCGGCTCAACTCTTTTAAACTTACTAAGTTCATTTGAAACATTAAAATTTAAATTAACATATTCAAGCTCCAAAATGTTAGGGCAACCAACCCTCAACCTAGCGTAGGGACTTAAAACAAAACTTTCATCGGTTAACCTAAATGATATATAGTCATTTGTTTTCAAACTTAAAAAATCATCAAACCTACCAGTCAAAACCCACAAATCATGCAACGGCTCAACAAAAATTGATTCTGTTTTAAACCCATTTTTTGAAACATCAACCACAACAACTCGCTTTTTTTGATTTGCCTCGCTTATCGAATATTTTAATGGCGACCCGCAATAGAATCCGTTGTTTCCCGCTTTTTGCGGCCCATGAAGATGGCCTAATGCAACATAGTCAAAATCTTCAAACAAAGCAAGATTAAAAAATTCACTGCCTCCAACAAGCTCAGAATCGCAATAACTTAATTTTTTCCCATCACCATCATAAACAAACAAACCATGAGCACTAAGCAGTTTAAAAACATAGCTTGACTCATTAAAATTAAACCTTTCTAAAATTTTTTCAATAACTTCAACCTCGCTGCAATTTTTCGGTAATTTAAAAAACTGCCTAGCCTCCAAATAACTAAAAAATGGAAGCAAACAAAGCTGAACCCTCCCGCAATCAAAGTTTAAATCAAGCCTTTGCATTCCTTGTAGCCCTCCGGCCACGAACAAACCACTTTGCCGCAAAATTCTTGAAGAAAACCCTAGCTTTTCTGCGCTGTCATGGTTGCCAGAAATTAGAGCAACCTTAATTTTTAATTCTAAAACAACTTTAGTCAAAAACTCATCAAAAACCGCAACAGCAGCTGAAGAAGGCGCCGCTGTGTTATATATATCACCCGAAACAACAAGCAAATCAATTTTTTCGCTTTTCAAAACCTCAAGAAGCCAGCCTAAAAAATGTGCTTGATCATCTAACAAACTAAAACTACCCAAAAATCTGCCAATGTGCCAATCCGACGAATGCAAAATCTTCAAAATCCTGCCTCTTGCCTAGCAACCTATTGTTTTAATCACACTTGAAACAAATTCAGAAGTTGTTGCCCCGTCTTCATAGCCAGTGACCCTAAATTTTGGATTTTCAAAAACACAATAATCAAGCGCACCACTAAGCTTCAAAGCCTTGTTTGTAAAACCTATATGATCAAGCATCATGGCCCCAGCCCGCAAAATTGAACTCGGGTCGGCAAACTGCTGCCTACATTCAACAAACATTTGAGGAGCCGAACCATGAACCGCCTCAAACATGGCATAGCGCGTGCCTATGTTGGCGCTTCCTGCTGTTCCAATTCCGCCCTGAATTTGAGCAGCTTCATCGGTTATTATGTCACCATATAGATTAGGCAACACAAAAACCGAAAACCCCGATTGCTCATGTTCATCAATTAATTTTGCAGTTGCTATGTCTATGAAAATATCGGTTAGCTCAATTTTGGGGTAGTTTTTTGCAACTTCACGACAACAACTTAAAAAACTACCATCTGTTTTTTTAACTATGTTAGCTTTAGTTACAACAGTTACTTTTTTGCGTCCTGTTTTTTTTGCAAACTCAAACGCCATCTTAGCGATTCGTTTTGAGGCTTGCCTAGTAGTTATCGTAAAATCAACAGCCAAATCGGGGCCAATTTCCAATCCACTCGACCCTAAAGCATAGGACCCTTCAGTGTTTTCACGAAAAAACACCCAATCAATCGATTTTGATTTAACCTTGATTGGCCTAACATTTGCAAACAAATCAAGTTCCCTTCTTAAAAACACATTTGCACTTTCAAATTCCGGCAAACCATCGCCTTTTTTTGGAGTTGTTGTCGGCCCTTTCAAAAAAACGTTGCATTTTTTTATTTCGTCTAAAACATCATCAGGAACAGTCTTTTTGGCAACAACCCTGTTTTCAATTGTTAAACCTTCAATCTGCTTGAATTCAACCCTACCACTTTCAAGTTCATCTTTTAGCAAATGGCTTAAGACTTTCCTAGCTCCATCAACAATTAGCGGCCCGATTCCATCACCATCACAAAACCCTATAACTATTTTTTCTAAATTTTCATAATTAACAAAGCTTTGATTTTGTTTTAGCTTTTCAATTTTTTGCAACTGAGTTTTAATCAATTTTTCAAAATGTTGCAAATAATTTAAATTTTGTTCACCCATTTCTTAACCTCCAAAAAAATTTTAAAGAAAATTCATACATATTACAAAATGATTATGATATAATTAATTGGTTAGTTGGAATTTCTAATTTCTATGTGGCAATGCAAAAACAACAACCCAACACTAGCCTTAATACTATCACATTTGGTCATATAATTTAAAGCATAATTTTTAAACCAAAAAATTATAAGGATTTTGCCTATGAAAAAAAAATTTCTAAAAATCTGCAAAACCACATTGCAAAACTTCAAAACAACCGACCTGTTCTTAGTATCTATGGTTATGGCAGCCAGCACGCTAAGCTTGATTTTGATCTTATCTCTATATCCAAAAGCAATAAAGTTTCGTCCAGTTTTGATTCATACTGTTGTTATGCTAGCTGGATTCCCGATAGCATTTTTTGTTTCTAACATCGACTATCACAAAATTGCAAAACTGTGGAAACCTATGGCAATTTTATTCGGCATACTCACAATTTTGCAGTTCACAGTTCTTGGCACGGTTCGAGGAGGAAACAACCTTACAGGCACAGAAACTGGTTCAGCAAACCTAAACTGGATAAATTTAGGGTTCACCAAAATTCAGCCATCGGAATTTTTAAAAGTAGCCTTCATAGTTACATTCGCCTTCCATTGCTCCATGGTTCTGCACAAAATTAATGAACCAAAAACCTTCATAAAATTGGTCGCCCACGCAATGGTTCCTGTTCTAATAATATTCCTACAAAAAGACTACGGCACTATGTTAATTTTTCTAACAATAACACCTTCGATATTGCTAGTTTCGGGAATAAACTGGAAAATTATTTCTATTGGCATCGGCTGCGCCGTCATAATGCTAATCCTTTTCATGACAAACACATTGCCCGAATTTTTGCTTAAACGATTTATAGTTTTGCAGGATCTTGAAAAATATAAAGATGGCGCAGGTTGGCAGCAATATCACGGCAACATAGCCCTATCATCAGGAAAAATTTTCGGCAAAGGATTTATATCAGAAAACATTTTAGTTGACACGCCAGAACTCCACAACGACATGATTTTTGTTCACATAGGCCAAACGCTTGGGTTCATAGGCTGCTTGGCTACTCTAATTTGGATATCTGCAATATGCATTCGAATTTTACAACATGCAAAAAACGCTCAAGATAATTTAGGCTATTTGATTTGCATAGGTTGCTTTTCACTTGTTTTTTTTCAGTCGGCAGTGAACATAGGAATGGCGCTTAGTCTAACCCCGGTTGTTGGAGTTAACCTACCATTTTTTAGCAGCGGAGGCTCTTCAGCAATTGCAAACTTCTTGCTTCTGGGTCTGATTCTTTCGGTTCAAAAACATTCGTTTAAACCAACACTGTTTCAATAACAAAAACATATAACATAATTCAGAAAGGAATTTAGAAGTTAAAAAATGAGGGTTATCGCTGGATCTGCAAAAGGTCAAAACCTGATTCCACTAAATAGCCAAAAAATAAAGCCAACCGAAAACCGAATAAAAGAAGCTTGGTTTTCAATTATTCAATTTGAAATAGCTAACGCAACAGTTCTTGACTTGTTCTGTGGCTCCGGTCAACTAGCAATTGAAGCACTGTCGCGTGGAGCAAAATTTTGCAGCTGCATTGACTCATCGCGATACGCTAGCAAAATTCAAAAAGAAAACCTTGCTAAAACTAAGTTTCTAGACAAAGCCGAAATAGTTACATCTGATGCAATAAAATTTTTAAAAAACAACAACCAAAAGTTTGATTTCGTTTTTTTAGACCCACCATACGGATTGGGTTTATTGATTAAAGCACTGGAACAACTGCCGAAAAACTTAAACCAAAACGGAACAATCATTTGCGAACATGAAAGCAAACTAAGCCTCCCAGTAAATTTTCAGAACATTAAATTGCAAAAACAATATTGTTATGGTAGAATTAGCTTAACTGTTTTCAAAACTGTAAATAGTTTAAAATTGGGTGGTGCTAAAAATTAAGATTGCAATTTTCCCTGGCAGGTTCGAACCAATAACACTTTGTGACTTAGATATTTTAAAACGCGCACTTAGAATTTTTGACAAGATAATAGTTTTAGTTTTGAACAACCCAGAAAGAAAATCAAAAATTTCAATTCAAAATCGGCTGGATTTAATTAAAACATCCACCGAACAATTTAAAAACATTGAAACCGACTTTTGGGAAAAACTTTTGATTGATTATGTTAACGTAGTTGGTGCGTGTGCAATAATAAAATGCATAAAAAACACTAGTGGGTTCAACAATGAATTTGACATGTATGCAACTAACAAAATTCTAAACCCCAACGTTGAAACTGTTTTCTTTCCAGCTAATCCAAAATATAGACAAATAAATTCAATGCTGGTTGAGCAATTGATTGCAGCCAAAGCCCAAAATCTTGAACTAATGATTCCAAAGGTTATTCTACCAAAATTAACTGAAATTTTAAGTGAGGTTTAGTTTCAATGAACATTAGAACCATTTTAGACGAAATCGAAGAAATATTAGCAAGAGCATGGCGTCTTCCTCTAACCAACGGAAAATGCATAGTAGCAACCGAAGCAATTTTAGAACTAATAAACGAAATCAGGCTTGCTCTGCCAAAAGAAATCAAGCAATCTAAAATGATAGTTGAAGACCGTAACAATATTCTGCTCGATGCCAAACAAAGCGCCAAAGCCATTGTTGATTCTGCTAAAAACCAGGCTCAACACATGCTAAACGAAGAAGAAATAGTGAAACAGGCAAAAAAACAAGCATCTAAAATTTTGATGAATGCCAAAATTCAAGCATCAGAACTACGCAAAAAAACCAATAAATATGTTATGTCGCTGTTGAGTAAGTTTGAAAATGAACTTTCAAAAAATTCGCAAAACTTTAAGAATTCATATAACGAAATAAAAAGCATAATAGATAAAGATTAAAAATTTAAATATAATTTATGAAAAATCTTTGCTAAAACAAAAAAATTACAAAATTTTAATATTGTTTTCAATGAAAGATTCGGTTTGATTAAATTCAAGCTGGATTTTTTTATTTTGGCATAATTTTCACAAAACTGACAACAACAATAACTAAACACAATATTTTTTAAAGGCTTTAAATTATGATAAATCAAACAAAAAAAAACCTGTTCAGACCAGAAGCTGTGAAAAAAATTGAAGACCCTGAAAACCTAAACGAATATATTAAAATATCTAGCCCCAACATGTGGATCTTATCAACAGCAACAGCGCTATTTTTAACTGCGTTAATAATTTGGGGTGTTTTTTTTAAAATAGACAACATAGTTAAAGTAGGAGCGATCTGTGAAAATGGAATGGCGAGCTGCTTTGTTAAAGAAACCGACTACGAAAAAATTAAAAAAATCAAACACCTAAAAGCAACAATAAACGGGCAAAATTGTTATCTACAAAAAGTTGATTCTCCGATTAGAGTAACCGAAAATTTTTTATCATATGCTATGCACTTAAGCGGATTAAAACCTGGCGATTGGGCCTTTGTGCTAAATTTCAAAAATAATAATCTGCCAAATGGAACTTTTTCGGGATTTATTCTGCTAAACAAAGTTTCACCAGTTTCGTTTATTTTAAAATGAAAAGCGAGTGAGGATTTTGTGTAATATTTTTTTTAAAACTGTTTATGGTAATATATTTAATACAAAACGAACCAAAAACGCTAAAGTTAAAACAATATTACAATTGGAAGCTCTCGAATGCGGAGCTGCTTGTCTTGCTATGATTCTATCATATCACAAAAAATTCGTTTCACTCGAACAAATGCGCATAGATTGCGCTATTTCAAAAAATGGATCAACTGCAAAAAACTTGATAATCGCTGCGCAAAAACACGGGTTACGCGCTCAGGGCCTGAAAATTGAACCTTGGGCCCTGCAATCAAACGTTAATTTCCCCTGCATATTACACTGGAACTTCAACCATTTTGTTGTTCTAACTGGGTTTAAAAAAAATTCCGCCATAATCATTGACCCAGCAAACGGACCCTGCGTTGTGAACAAAAAAAAATTTAGCGAATGCTTCACCGGAATTTGCATCGATCTAAAACCTAGCAAAAATTTTAAACCAACCGGAAAACCCAAATCAACAACAAAATTTATTGCGAACTTAATAAAAAATTCAATGGCGGCTTTCTGCTTTTTTGCAATAATTTCATTTTTTTCAATTGCAATAAACTTAACAAAACCTGGGCTTTTACAAGTTCTGGTCGACAGAATTTTAACCAACCAAAACAGCGATTGGCTTGTTGGATTTTGCGCTCTTTCAATTGCACTAGCTGCCGCTGAATTAGCAACCATTTGGCTAAAATCAGTTCATTTTTTAAAAATTAAAGGCAAACTTGCTGCCGAAAGCAGTTGCAAATTTATTTGGAAAATTTTAAATCTTCCACTAATTTTTTTCGCAAATCGATTCACTGGCGAAATCAATCTACGCAAACAATTCAACCAATCAATTGCAAGCCAAATCATTGGTTGTCTTGCTCCTCTGGCTATAGACGCTGCAACCATTTTAATATGCGTTTTCATAATGACAAGACACAGCTTAAGCTTAACATTTATTACACTTATAACAATTGCTTCAACCATTTTAATTTCAAATTTCATTTCGAAAAAGATAGCGAACGCTGAAAAAATAAAACTAAAAAACGAAGGCAAACTAGCCTCCATAACAATTGCAGGCCTAAACAACATAGAAACAATAAAAACCAACGCAATTGAAAACAAATTTTTTCAAACTTGGGCCAGTGCGCACGCTAAACTAAACTCACAAAATTTTAAATATATTAATATAAGCGAAAAAATAGGCAGCCTGCCAAAGCTTATGGCAAATTTAAACTTCAAAATTCTATTGGTTGCAGGAGCATTTTTTGTTATAAAACAAAAAATGACCGTTGGAATGATTGTTAGTTTTAGCATGTTTTTAAAGATGATAACAAAACCGCTAAACAATTTTTTACAAACCAACAACACACTGCAAAACATGAAAACCAAAATCGAACACATAGAAGACGTGAAAAACTACAGCAAACACAATAAATCAACTCAAAAAAATTCTTTTAAACAACCACTCAACGGAAAAATCGAAATTAAAAACCTCAATTTTAGCTATTTCAAAAATGACCCCAAACCAATAATAAAAAATTTTAATTTATTCGTTGAACCCGGTGAAAAAATCGCAATCGTAGGGCCATCGGGATGCGGAAAAACAACAATTGCCAAGCTTATTTGTGGATTATATATTCCAACATCAGGCGAAATTTTATTCAATGGGTTGCAAATTAACAAAATCGATGAAGCTATGTTTAAAAACTCAGTTTTTCTAGCACAAAGTCAACCATTTTTTTTCAAAGACACCATAAAAAATAATTTAAAAATGTTTAATGATAAAATTTCCGATCTTGAAATGATAGAGGCAACAAAAAAAGCTCAAATTTTTGATGATATCATGCAACAAGGCGGGTTCGATTGCGAAATAATGCACGAATGTAGTAACTTTTCAGACGGGCAAAAACAACAACTAGAAATAGCAAGAGCTTTTTTGCAACAACCAAAAATTCTAATTTTTGACGAAGCAACCTCTGCGCTAGACTTGAAAACCGAATCCGAAATTCTAAAAAAAATTTTCAATCAAAACTGCAGTTTTATTTTCTTCACCCACACTATAAAAACTAAAAATAATTTCTTTACAAAAATTAAACTAATTTAAAATTTTTAAGAATTAGGAGCAAAAAACAATTTTAATAAAAAAACAAATTAAAGAAAAAATTGAAAACGCCAATAAAAAATTTCGATATTCACTAATAAAAATAATAGATTCAATAAACAAGAAAAAACAAAAAACAAAATTCAACTCCACTTCAAACAGCGAACAAAACAACACTGCAATCCTACAAATATTAAAATTTTTTAACATAAACGCAAAAAATGTTCCAAATAATTTAAAAAAATTAAACCAAAAAATTGAATTTTTAATAAAATCTCACTCAATTGTTAGCCGTCAAATTAAACTTTCAGGTGAATGGCACAAAACCCTAGTAAACCCAATAATTGTGAAAACCATCGAACACAAGCTAGTTGCAATTGTGCCATCAAAAACGCTCGGCTGTTACTGGTTCAACACAAAAACTCAAAAAAAAATAAAAATAAATAATAAAAACAAAAACTTTTTTGAAAACGAAGCAACTGCTTTTTTTAAGCCTCTACCACCTGGACGAATAAATTTTCTTGATTTAATAAAATATTCAAAAAAGCTTATTTCTTGGTTTGATTGCACTATTTTATTTTCAACATCACTAGCAATAACCATGCTTGGATTAATCACTCCTAACATGATAAAACTTATTTTTTCAACATTAATTGAGCTGAAAAACACAAAATTTCTAGCCATGGCCTTAATTTTTTTGTTCATTGCAACACTTAGCGAACATCTTTTCAGATCATCAAAAAATTTAATATACCATAAAATTATTACGAAAATTACAACTCAAATCGAATCTGCAACTATTATCCGCGTGTTTAACATGCCAGCTTCATTTTTTAAAAAATTTCACCCAGGAGAAATTCTAACAAAAATTAATATTCTAAACGATTTTTACAAAAACCTTCTTAAAAATTCTCTACAAACCTGGCTAAAATGCATATTCTCACTAGCCTATTTTTTTCAAATTTTTTCATACTCTAAAACATTATTGATTCCAACCATTTTGATTATTTCAACAACAATCATATTTTGCATATTTGCAGCAATAAATCGTTCAAAAATTGGACTAAAACGCCTAAACTATTTGGCTAAAGAAAACGCAGCAAGCCTCGAACTAATAAGCATAATCGAAAAAATAAAACTTAGTGGCATAGAAAAAATTGCATTTGCTCGATGGGCCCACAACTTCGCAAACGCCGCAAAAATAATCTATAACCCTCCTTGGCAACTTAAAATTAACAACATAACACTCAGCGCAATAACCACAATAGGAAACATTGTTTTGTGCATAGTTGCTTCCATCGGCAAAACCAAACCAGCAAATTTTTTTGCATTCAGCCTAGCCTACACAACAATCGCAAACGCATTTTCAAACCTCGCAACAACCATTCTAGAATTTGCCAAAATTAAACCAATAAGCAAAATGATGAAACCAATTTTTGAAACACACACAGAAAACGGAACAAACAAAAAAACCGTAAACCACCTAACTGGCGCCATAACAATAAACGAATTAAGCTTTTACTATAACAAAAACCTTCCACCTATTTTGAACAAAA
>JAZUIR010000102.1:0-4721 GCA_045642305.1 Oscillospiraceae bacterium
GCTTTGTTGAATGTATTAAAAAACACAACAAATTTAGAGTTATAAAAGCACAAAACAACGTTTTAAACGGAATAAACCTGGTTTGCCAAGCCCTTAAAGAACGCAAAATTTTGTTTCATAAAAGCTGCAAAAATTCAATAGACGAGTTTTTTTCCTATTGCTGGAATGAAAAAGAAAATAACTGCGTAAAAAAAGAAAACGACCACGCTATGGACGACATACGCTACTTTGTTAGCACAATAGAAACCTTAAAAACAAAAAACAACGAAAAAAAATTCTTCGCATTCAACATTTTGCGAAACTAACTAAACCAAAATTTCAACTTTAGAGAAAGGAGGTGTCCAAAACTATGGCAATTTTTTTTAAAAACAAAACCCGAAAAAACATATCAAACAAAAAAATAAAAACACATATAAGCGATTTTAATAGAATTAAAAATTCCATTCAAATAAAAACTCGACCTTCTTCAAACTATTCCAAATATTTTTTCAACAACGAATTCGGCGGATTCCATCAATTCGCAGTTTTTAAAGCAATTCGAAATTCCATTCCAATAGTTGACGCGGCCTTCGAAAAAATCAAACGACTCATAGGCGGATTTGAATTCAAATGCGACAACAAAAACAACGAAAAATTTTTAAACGACTTTTGCAAAAAAATTAAAGTGGGCGCCAGTCTCAGAGGAATTTCCAACTTCATTTATTTATATCTGGACAATCTTCTAATGTTTGGTAACAGCATTGGCGAAATAGTTTTTGATGATGAGTTCAATGTGGTCGCGCTATATAACGCTGACATAAACAACATCATTTTAAGTCAACGCAACGATCTTGAAGTTGATATTTGCTTAAAAAACCCCGACGGATCACAAAGCAAACCCGTTCACCCGAAAAAAATTTTGTTCACTGCGCTCAACCCGCCGCCCGGAAAAATCAAAGGCAAAAGCATTATGCAAAGTTTGCCACTGGTTAGTGAAATTTTAATGAAAATATATGATGCAATAGGTGAAAACTTCGAACGAATAGGAAATGTTCGATTTGCCATAACCTACAACCCAAAAGATAACGCAATCGATCAGGCCTACGCAAACGAACGAGCTAAGCTCATTGCTCAACAATGGGCCGCCGGAATGGAAGCAAGCAGAAATGGCCAAATCTGTGATTTCATAACAACCGGCGACGTTAAAATCAAAGCCATTGGCGCCGATAATCAAATAATAGAATATCAAATTCCTGCTCGACAAATGCTAGAACAAATAATTGCCAAATTTTCGATTCCACCGTTCATGCTGGGACTGAGCTGGTCAACTACCGAAAGAATGAGCGAACAACAAGCAAAATGCCTTTCAAAAGAACTCGAATACTACAGGCGACTGCTAGAACCCATAGTTTTGAAGATTGCAACAACTGTTTTACAAACCAACGGCCTAATTGACAGACCCAAAATTATATGGGATATTTTAAACTTCAATGATCAAATTAGCGCAGCAAAAACCAGATTATATAATGCGCAAGCTGAAAAAATCGAATTAGAAAATCAAAGAAACAAACAACAACTTTAATTTTTCGAAAGGAGCAAATTTTTTGCATGAATTTTGATTTTCACAATAATAAAAAAATTTTCAAATCAAACAACCCTCAAGCAAAAATTACAAAATCAGAAAACGTTGATTCGCAAGATTTGGATTTGATTAACCAATTCACCTTAAAAAAACTTGAAAAAAACGACGTTTTCACATTTACCATGACCCTATGCACTAACGAAATCGATCGCGACTGCGAAAGCTTCACAGCAGACACTATAAAACAACTAGCAAAAATGTTCATTGGAAAAACCTGCATTTTTGACCACAAGGCAAACGCTAAAAACCAAAGCGCTCGAATTTTTAAAACATACGTTAAAACATCAAACGAAGAAACCAGTTTTGGTGAACAAAAAGTTCTGCTCAAAGCTTCCGCCTATATTGTTAAATGCAGCGAATTCAATGATTTAATAAAAAAAATAAATGGTGGAATTTTGAAAGAAATTAGCATTAGCTGCAAAGTTAAAAACAAAATTTGTTCAATTTGCGGACAAGATCAATTCACAATGCATGGATGTGCAAATGAACACAGGTTTTTTGAACACTATAACAACAAAATTTGCTATAAAAAACTAATAAAACCGCTAGATGCATATGAGTGTTCGTTTGTTCCGATTCCAGCTCAACCCACAGCACAAATAACAAAAAACTTTGAAACTATTGAAAAAAACGAAGAAAATTTTTTATATTTTGAAAAAATCGGAATAGAACAAACTAAAAAACTTCAAAAACAGGTTCTAAAATTAGGGTGGCTATGCGGTTTTGACGAACCCGACGAAACAAAAACTATTCTGGAAAAAGTAATAAATAAACTAAGCTTTAATGAACTAGAACAAATAAAAAAAGTTTTCGAACAAATTTTAAACAACAGCCAGCTTAATAAAACGCTTTTGAATAAAAAAACAAAAGAATGTGCCATCGACAAAACAAATTTCAAAAACTATGTTGATTTAAAAAATATAGACTAATTTTTTAAAAAGAAAGGAATACTTAAATGAATTTTAAAAACATAAACCTAGAAAAAGGCATGTATCACCACCCAGAAAAAAGCTTTTCTCAAATTTTAGAAGAACTCGACCCATCAGAAAACTACGCTGGAACCAATCTTGAAAAACTTGATGCTTTTCAGCGTCAACTCAAACGATTCGACATTAAAGTTAACGGCATAAACTGCGACTACATAAACAAATTCTTTTCAAATACTCAGTCAGCGGCTCTATTACCTGAATTTTTTTCAAGAACCATAAGAAATGAAATTCTAAACAACAAAGTTCTTGACCAAATAATTGCAGGAAGAGAAAAAATTAATAGCTTAACATATAATAATATTCTAATGGAATGGGATGACGAAAAAAATTTTGAACTAAAAGAAACCAAACCAGGCGACGCTTTCCCTGAAACCATAATTCTAACAGATGACAAACCCATAAACCTCACAAAAAAAGGCCGCATACTAAACGCCAGTTGTGAAACATTTTGGACACAAAAAATAAACGCTGTTTCAATAGCCTTAAGGCAAATAGGCAAAAGTTTTGTTAATGCTATAGTTGCCGACGGAATCAAAGTGTTATTAAATGGCCACGATGAAAAAAACAAAGCAAAAGAATTTAAAACCGAAAAAGAAAACGAACTATCATACGAAGATCTGCTCAAAGTGTGGTCGGAATTCGAAAACTGCGACATGAACACAATTATTGTTAACCCGAAAGATTTGAGCCTAATCGCCAAAATTCCCGAATTTCAAAACCCATTATCAAGAGTAAACCTTCAAACATCAGGAACACTTGCAACCCCACTTGGCGCCAACATAATTAAAACCAAAGCAATGAAACAAGGCCATATAATTCTCATGGACAAAACCATTTCACTGCTACAAATAGTAGCTAAAAGCATTACCGTAGACTCCGACAAACTAATAGACAAACAAATCGAACGCATCGCAGTATATACAATATATGGATTTGCTAAATTCTATAGCTTCGGAAGCTATGTTTTAAAACTTTAAAAAACAAAAACGTTAAAATTTAAGGAGTGATTTAACATAGATAAGAAAAAAATCATGGAAATATTAAAAGAGCTAAACAAACAAACCGAAGAAATCTACGACACCTGCCAGAACAATCAAATAATAGCCGACAACACCATTGCAAACGACGCCTCAAAAAAACTGAAAAAAATTGAAGCTCTAGTCGACATAGTAATTTTACAAGTTAAATCACGCTGCAAACCAATAAAGCTCGATGAAAACAAAAACCAGATTCTTAACATGGTTTGCGCCTGCCTTGTTAATTTATGGCTTCACCTTTCAAGCGCCGCCAACAACGCAACTGAACGATTTAGTGCCAACGGCTATTCAGTGAGCAAAAATTCCGACAAACAAGTTAAACATGCAAAAAAACTGTTCGACGAATGGCGATCATACGCTGCTTCAATTCTGTTAGATGAAGGCTTTGCATTTTTTGCCCCGAAAGATGTGATAAAAACTTGAAAATGAACATTACAAAAGAAATAAAAAGGTCAATGGAAGAATTCGGAAAACCATTGATAGTTATTTCGAACAACAAACCCTATCGAGGAATAGGCCTATTTAGCTTAATAACCACAAAAAACAAAACTTCACATGAGCTTCTGGTGCAAATAGAAAAAATTAATTTGTATGACAAAAAAAAATATAGCGTTTGGGTTTATTGCTATAAAAAACTAAACCAAATTGAAAAAATTATTGACAACTCAGATGAATTTTTAGTAATTTCAGGTTTTTTTGATGATCAAATACAATGCTGGCGCCTTATTGTGGCGCAAACATTAAACCAAAAAAACAACACAGAACTTAAAAAACTTGAACAAACAGATCCTAAGAACAAAGCTAAAAACAAAAACGAAAACTTAAACAACCTGAACAACAAAAATAATATAAACGAGGAAGAAGAGGAGGAAGAGGAAGAAGAGGAGGAAGAAGAAAAATAGAAACTAATTCAACAACAAACAGACCCATTCAAACCTTAAACCAAAAACAAACAACTTTAAATTTAAAACAACGAGGTGACTTTATTGATAGACATAGTTAATTATTTAAATGAACTAAAAACTCAACTTGAAAAAAACACTGAAATCAAGCTATATACAGCATTTTCAAACG
>JAZUIR010000103.1:0-7449 GCA_045642305.1 Oscillospiraceae bacterium
GAAAGTTCAACCATTTCGTTAAAATCACCACAACCTAAACAGTCAGAGCACACCAAAAAACCTTGATTTAAAACATAGAACATGCGCTGCTTTTCATAGGCACAACAAAATTTACAGCCAACTAAATTCGGCATATAACCAGAAATTGCAACAACCCTAAACTCAAAAACCAGTTTTATGAACTGACAGCTAAATTTTTCACAGCACAGCAACCACAACGAATTTAAAAGCAGATTCAAATGCTTCTCTGCTCGCTGCTTCGATGGAACAAACAAATCGGTTAATTCACAAAAATATTGCGCTAAAGCCAGTTTTTTTGGATCATAACGCAGGTTAAAAAATAATTCAACAGCCTCAACCGAATCAACAACACTGCCAAACCTACCTTCAAAGATATTAAAATCATAGTATCCTAAAACATTCACATTTGAAAAAACATTTCGACTGATTTGCCCTCCAATTTTTAGCCTAGCACGAATCAATCCCTTAGACGGAGTCAAAATGGTTAAAAATTTCTGCTCATTCAAAAAATTCTTCTGCCTTATAACAAGTCCCTTAATTTTAAAATTCATTATAAAACCTCAAAAACCCAAACTGTTCAAAAAACCTTCATTTTTTTTCCAATTAGGCTTAACCTTAACCCAACACTGCAGATAAACCCTACAACCAAAAAAACGCTCAAGCGACAACCTACTTTGAGTTGCTATTTTCTTTAGCAATAAGCCATTTTTGCCGATTATTATTCCCTTATGACTCTGCTTCGAACAATAAACTATTAAATATATTTGAATTCCATAACTTGTTTTTTTAAACCGCGTAACCTCAACAACAACCGAATGGGGAACCTCTTGGTTCAAATTGAGTAAAATCTTCTGCCTAAAAACTTCAGTCACAACAAACTCTTCCGATTTATCTATCATCATATCACTAGGAAAAAAATGTGGGCTTACAATTTCAAATTTTTTAATTTCTGTTGTTAAATCACAAAAACCTTGCTTTAGTTTTGCCGAAACAAAAACAACCGCACTAAACTCAAAAACAGCGCCATGTTGCCTAACAATCTGATCTAAAATTGAACCATCTTCAACCAAATCAATTTTATTTATCGCCAAAATTGTAGGAACCCTTGCCGATTTTATTTTTTCAATGAGCCGCAATTCTAAATCAAAAATTTCTGCCCTAGGCTCAACAACAAAAACACAACAATCAACATCACCTATAGCATAGTCAACCGATTTAACCATTTTTTTCCCCAACACATCGCGCGCCTTAAACATGCCTGGAGTGTCAAAAAAAACAAACTGCTCATTTTTTACTGTTTTTATGGCTGCTATTTTGTTTCTAGTAGTTTGTGGCTTATGTGACACAATAGAAATTTCTTTCCCAACCAACCCATTAATTAAACTTGATTTTCCAACATTTGGCCTACCAACAAAAGCAACAAAAACCGTTTTTTTCTCATCATTCATTGTTTTTAATCACTTCCCAAACTACAAATTTAGCCTATCCCTCTTCCGTGGTTTATATATCTTAACTCTATCTTCATCTCTCACTATATGTTTATATATAAAAAACTTAAAACTCTTAAAAACAAACACAAAACTAAAAAAAAACAAACAACAAAACAACATCAAAATCCAAATATTGTTAAAAATATAAGAAAAAGTTATAATCAATTTTTTAAAATCACCAAACAAAAGCAAACCAACAACCACCGAAACAATAGAAGTTAGAAACACCCCACCAGCAGCCACATCTTTAGCGATTTTAGCCAAACTGCTATAGGCAGGCGAAGTTAAATTAACAAACGTTTCTATTGAAGTGTTAACTATTTCACAAAAAAACATCAAAGCAAAAGTTAGAATTAAAACAATAAATTCAAGTTTTGTTAATCCGAAAATTAGGGCAAACAACAAAACATTTGACGCAACACACATATGAATGCGCATGTTGCGCTCATTTTTAACACAATATATTAAACCCTTAATTGCAAACCAAAAACTTTTTTTTAAACTTTTAAACTCACTCCAACTAATATTCATGATATAAACAACACCCAAACCCCTTTTAGCTAATCAATTCTTAAAAATATTCAACATTTTCATAATCATTTTTTCCCTATTTCGCATCAATTTCGCATCAGCTTCACTAACTTCATGATCATAACCCATGAGATGAAGCATTGAATGCACAAACAAAAACGCAATTTCCCTCTTAACAGAATGATTAAACTCACGCGCCTGAACAATCACTTTTTCAGTTGAAATAACAACATCACCCAAATAAACAACCCCGTTTTCACACACTTCATGGCTTTTATCATACAACGGAAACGACAATACGTCGGTTACTTCATTTTTGTTCCTATATTTGCTATTCAAAAATCTGATTTGTTCATTTTCAACAAACAGCACACTAACTTCAGCATTTTTTTGAAAACCTTCAACCTCTAAAACAGCTGAACAACATCGTCTAATTAAAGCTTTAACAAAAATCCCTATTCTTAACACTTTTTGTTCATTTTTTATGCATACTCTTGCCCTAGTTCTGGTCTTTAACCTGCCCAAAAAAACCACACTCCACAAACCCAATTAACCTTAAAAAAATTTAATTTATGCCATCATAAGCCCGTAAAATTTGCTGCACTAAACTACTTCTAACAACATCATCATCTTCAAATCTAACGATTGCTATGTTTTCAACATCGTTCAAAATTTTAGTTGCCTGCAAAAGCCCCGACTCAACCCTAAATGGCAAATCCACCTGGGTTAAATCACCATTTATGACCATTTTTGAATTAAATCCAAGCCGCGTCAAAAACATCTTCATCTGACCTGAAGTTGTGTTCTGCGCCTCATCTAAAACTATAAAACTATCATTCAGGCTACGCCCCCTCATATAGGCAAGCGGCAAAACCTCAACTATTCCTCGCTCAACCAACCTACCAAAACTTTCAACTCCTACAAAATCACTCATAGCATCGTATAGCGGCTTCAAAAAAGGGTCAACCTTCCTTTGCAAATCACCAGGCAAAAACCCCAAATTCTCACCTGCTTCAATAACCGGCCTAGTAAAAACTATTCTGCTGTGAGTTCGATTTTTTAAAGCAAGCGCTGCCATTGCAACTGCCAAATAGGTTTTTCCTGTTCCTGCTGGCCCAACTCCAAAGGTTATGGCATTCCTTTTAATCGAATCAAAATAGAACATCTGATTAAAATTTTTCACCAAAACAACTTCTTTTCTACTGTTTAAACAGACTCTTCCATCAAAAAAATCATTATTAAATCCACCACCATTGAAAAAATCAACAACCTGCTCAACAACTTCAAAGCTAGGCGCAACTTTTTTAAATCTTAAAAAATTCAAGAGCGTTTCTAAAACACGCCGAACCTTGAAAACTGCAAAACCAGAACCTCTAATTTTTAAAACACTGCTCTGTTTAATGTAATCTATTGTAACACTTAATTCGTTTTGAATAAATGTTAGGTTGCAACAACCCGACCCAAACAAACCTTCAAAATCACAAAAACCACCCAAATTTAATTCATATTCAACCAATTTTTTTAAAAAATCCCCCAAATCTACAAAACACAACAACCTAGTTCATTATATCACCAAACAAACAATAAAACAATCATTCACTAGATTCAACAACAGGCAAAACTCTATCATTGTCAACATAAACCGGTTGTTTCTTATCAATTCGTTGATTTACCGTAATTTTTGCCCGCAAAACAATATCATGTCCATTCTGTCTAAACCGATAGTTTCGACTCAAAATCTGATCACCACTTAAATTTTTAATTTCCCATTTCTTTTGTTCGTTCAACAACATTCGTTTTAAAATATCCGAATTATTTACAACATTAACCTCATCAATTTTTTCATATATTTTAGTTTCACAAAAAATTGGAAGCCTAATTCCCAAAAACTCAATTGGTTCTCTATATTTTTCAACCTCTTTAAAATTCTTTTCTAGTCGTTTTGACTCCAGTGGAATTTTCAAACCAAGAAGTTCTAGGCTGTTTTGCTTCTGTTTAATTCCAGTTTTATTCTTCCTTTTGGTTAAAATGGGTAGTTTAACCTCATTAAACCTTTCAACCCGTGCAACTATTTCACCATCACTGTGAGCCAACATAACATCACCGCTTCGCTCATATTCATCAACCGCGCTAATCAGAACCTGATTTTTTTTGACCTTATCACCCGCCCTGACATGAACAAACCCGCTTCTTGGCTTAACCGACAACACCACACCATCAAACTCAGCAACAACATTACAAGGCCTATTAGAAACGCCTTCCATTTCAGGCTTAGGTTCGCCTTCCTTAATTTCAATAACATATTTTCCAGCCAATCTGTTCACCGAAACCCACGCGATCGATTCAAATTCCTTTTTTAACCTATATTCTATTTTGTTCTCATCAACTCCAAAAATTAACGAACCCGCATGCAAACCTGACTGATCACAAACCCTAAATATGTCTTCATCTGGAATTAAAACATTACCGCGAAGTTCTACATCCCAAACAAAAAAACTTGATAAAAATAAAATTAAAACAAAAACCGTTAAACCAACAAGCAAACCCTTCCTGAAAACATATTTTTTAATTTTGTTCAAAAAACCAAAATCACGAATTTTAGTTAAATAGCAACTGCAATTTTTTGCTTCATTAAAAATTTTTTCATAGTTTTTTGTTAAACAATTAGCGTAAAAAAATCCGTTTGTTTTATGAACGTTCCATAATACATTCCCAAACATTGAAACAAACGAACTAATCTCGCCTTCAATTTTAAACTCACTAAACCCAAAAAACCACCTTAAAAATTTAATCACAACTAAAACTCCTTCGTTTTACAAAATTCCACCGAATCAATTTTCCCGTCAACAACCAAATAGTTATCAGCCATCTCCGACAAAACCAAACCTGAACCTGAAACCTTCAAAAATTTTTTTCCATCATCAACAATCAAAACAAAATTATCAAACTGCACAATTTTGCCGTAGAATGTTATGCTAATTTGCCTTCGGGAATATATTGTAACTATCATTTCATTAACAAAACTCTCAACATCAACTTTAAGTTTTTTTAACAAACCACTAAAAACGTTCAAAATTTTAACCTCCTGCCCAAATTTTAAGTTTATTAAATACTTAAATTTATATTAAAAAACTAACAAGCATATACATTACAATCAACACGAACTTAAAACACGGAGGAAAACAAAAATGAAACCCAAAATTATTTTTAAAATTCTAGTTAGCGTAACATCAGCAGCAATAATTGCGATCGTTTTAATAAACGCAAAAACCATTTCTAGATCAGTAATAGACGGCTTAAACATTTGCTTAAACGTTTTGATTCCTTCAATGTTTTTGTTTTTAATAATCAGCGACATATTTCAAAAAACCAACGCGCTAAAATTTGTTTTAAAACCTTTTGAACCAATTTTTGCAAAACTTTTCAAAGTTGACAAAACCCTAACTTCAACACTAGTTTTTAGCCTAATTTGTGGCTATCCTGCTGGAGCCTATCTAATTTCAAACCTGCTCAATGAAAAACAAATAAGCAAAAAAACAGCAACCCGACTGCTTTGTTTTTGTGTTAACTCGGGCCCTGCTTTTTTAATAGGAGCTATTTCAATTCCACTCACTGGTAATATACTTTATGGAATTTTTTTGTTTATTTCCCAAATTGCAGCGTTTTTTACTGTTGGAACGCTATGCTCATTAAAAAAAAAACCTGATAAAATTCAAATAAAACAACAAAAAAAACAAAACATTACGCAAATTTTTGTTGAATCGGTTAACAAATCAATAAAAACAATGGCAATAATCTGCGGGTTTTGCTTATTGTTTTCAGCAATAATCGGGTTAATTTTTGAAACAAACTTTTTGAATTTTCTAAACCCAATTAGCCAAACCGAAAGGGCTCTCATTTCCGGGTTTTTAGAAGTCACCAACGGCATATTAACATTCAAAAAAATCGAAAACCTCAATGTTTTTCTAGCAATAGCACTAATAACTTCATTCGGCGGCCTTTGTGTTCACTGTCAACTCAAAACAATACTCGCTAAACACAAAATTTCACTCAAAAAATTCTATGCATGGCGAATAATATATTGCCTAATCAGCGTTTTAATCTGCTTTTCATTGTTTAAAACCACAAAACTATGTGCAACAACGATTGCAATTTCAAACATAAAACCTAAAATTTCAACCAACAGCATAATTCCATCATTTGGCTTAATAATTTTATCAATAACGCTATTGTGTTGCGATAAAAAAAATACTATAATTAGATAAACTTAAAAATGAATCGGATGAATAATTTTAAAATGAGCAAACTTTTAAATGAAAACATATGTCCTTCATGTGAATATTGCAGATATGGCAATAAATTCATCAAACAGAAAACAATTTTGTGCATGAAATTCGGAGTTGTTGATTCGTTCTATTCATGCAAAAAATTCAAATATGACCCGTTAAAACGAATTCCAAAAACTAGAAAAGAACTCAACAACTTTGATGAAAATGATTTTTTAATTTAGTGTAGTTGATGATATGAAGGAGAATTTAATTTGTTATATGAAATTAATTCGGAAAAAATCTACAAACTTGTGGGCATTCCATGCGAAACAATTAACTACATAAACGAACTCGATGAAACGACACTAAAAACCTTAATTCTAATCTTCAGCAAAGGCGAAATAATGTCGGAAATCGAAATAGCTAATGCTTTAGGAACAGACACAAATAAAGCAAAAAAAGCCTTAAAAAAACTAAATGAAAAAAAAATAATATTGTTTCCAAAAAAACAAAGTTCGGTTGTTGAAGTTGATAGGTCTTCTATTTTTAAAATAACGGCAGACGAATTAAAACAAGCCAAACAAAATAATAAAAACATCGATTTATTATTTAAAGAAGCTGAAAAACTATATGCTAGGCCGCTTAATTCAATTGAACGTAGGGCCTTGCTATATGTTTTCGAGTTCTTAAATCTTCAAGTAGATGCTATTTTGATGGCTCTAGATTTTGGCATGCGAAACAACAAATCATTGAATCAAATTTTGAAGATCTGTGAAAACTGGTCAAACAACGGCATTGTAACCCATGAGCAGGCCGAAAAACAAATCAAAATTTTAGAAAAACAAAAAAACATAGAAAACCAGATTAAAAACTGCTTCGGAATATATGACCGGACTCTTTCAACAAATGAAAAAAACTTTATAGCTAAGTGGACTACAGAATATGGATTTAAAATTAACATGTTAAAAATAGCGTTTGATTTGTGCGTCGACACGATAGGCAAACTATCATTTCAATATATGGAAAAAATACTATATAATTGGCGAAAAAATAATATAGTAACCCCTCAGGATTTTCAAAATTCTAAACTAAAAAAAATCAATTTTAAAAAACAAAAATTTAAAACACAATCTCACAAT
>JAZUIR010000104.1:0-4756 GCA_045642305.1 Oscillospiraceae bacterium
AAACTTTAGCGGAGTTGCCACCATCAAGTGAACATCAAGAAAAAGCCCACAACCCTTCAAACACTCAACAACAGGAATTCCAAAAGATATGTTGTCAACAAAATTGCCGTCCATCACATCAATATGCAAAACCTTAGCCCCGGCTTTTTTGACCAAATCAACCTCCTTCGACAAATTAACCAAATTAGCCGACAAAATTGATGGGCAAACTAAAACTTCATCCAACTTGTTTGTTATTCCTCCAGAAAATTTATTGAAACCATGGCGACCACCATAAATTTAAAACGCTCCACTTGATTTTAGAACAAAAAAACAACCAAGTCAATCAAATATTTAACAAAATTATAAAAATCTGTCTATTGACTTTATGCAAACTCTACTTAAACTAACAAGCTAAACAAAAACATTGCAAATAATTGTCACTTTGATTAAACTTCAAAACACAGCAAATCATAATGTTATAAGCAACAAACCAAATGCAATAAAACAAAAAATCAGTCCTGCTGATAACCCATAAAGCCGCATCAATTCAACTTTTTTAAAAAAATCACTTGATTTTTAACCACATCAACAATATAATACTAAATGATTATTTTGATTTGTCTTCAACGAAATTTTGAAGTTTTTAGGTTTTGCCGATTGTGAGAATCGCGCAAAAATTAATAAGGAGAAAATATATAATGAGTCTAATAGATAAAATTTTGGGTTCCTACAGCAAAAAAGAATTAAAAAGAATTAAACCAACGGTTGAAAAAATCTTAAACTTAGAACAAAAATATAAAAAAATGTCAGAAGGTGAACTCAAAAACCAAACCAAAATTTTGAAAGAACGACTAAAAAACGGAGAAAAAGTTGAGGACATCCTCCCTGAAGCCTTTGCAACCTGCCGCGAAGCCGGCGCTCGAGTTTTAAACATGCGCCATTTTAAATCACAAATCATTGGCGGAATAGTTTTGAGTCAGGGTCGAATTGCGGAAATGAAAACCGGTGAAGGAAAAACCTTGGTTGCAACCCTGCCAGCATATCTTTATGGCCTAACCGGAAAAAGTGTCCATATAGTTACAGTTAACGACTACCTTGCAAAACGTGATTCCGAATGGATGGGAAAAATATATCGCTACCTGGGTCTTAGCGTTGGCGTCATATTAAATGGCATGGAAAACAAACAGCGTCAAAGAGCCTACGCAAGCGACATAACCTACGCCACAAACAACGAAGTTGGGTTTGACTACCTTCGCGACAACATGTGCGTATATAAGGAACAAAGAGTGCAACGAAAATTTAATTTCGCTTTGGTTGACGAAGTCGACTCAATTCTAGTCGATGAAGCCAGAACTCCACTCATAATTTCAGGGGCAGGCGACAAATCAACTGAACTCTACAGCTACGCCGACAACTTTGTTCGTAAGCTCAAAATTTTTAAAACGAAAGAACTCGATGACAAACAAGAACACGACGACATAGAAGCCGACTACATTGTCGACGAAAAAGCAAAAACTGCCACATTAACCCCAAGAGGAGTTAAAAAAGCTGAGTCATTTTTCAATTTGGTTAACCTAATGGATGGCGAGAACATAACCATTTTACACCACATAAACCAAGCAATTAGAGCCCATGGCATAATGAAACGCGACACAGACTACGTGATAAGAAAAGGCGAAGTTCTAATAGTTGACGAGTTCACCGGTCGTATACTGAACGGCAGACGCTACAGCGAAGGGCTTCATCAAGCAATCGAAGCTAAGGAACACGTTAAAATTCAAAGCGAATCCAAAACTCTTGCTAACATAACATTTCAAAACCTGTTTAGAATATACCCCAAACTTTCTGGCATGACAGGAACCGCAATGACCGAAGAAGGTGAATTTCGTGAAATATATAAGCTAGACATAGTCGAGATTCCGCCCAACAAGCCGGTCATTAGAAAAGACCATCAAGACATAGTATATAAGTCGCAGAAAGCAAAATTCAACGCAGTGATCGAACAAATAGTTGAGTGCCACAAAAAAGGACAACCAGTTTTGATCGGAACAATTTCAATCGAAAAATCGGAAATTTTAAGTAGTATGCTTGCACAAAAAGGCATTAAACACACAGTTTTGAACGCAAAATATCACGAATTAGAAGCCCAAATCGTCGCTCAAGCAGGCAAAAAAGGCGCTGTAACCATAGCCACAAACATGGCAGGACGCGGAACCGACATAGTGCTCGGAGGAAACGCTGAGTATTTGGCAACTCAAGAAATGGAAAATCTTGGATTTTCTCCTGAAATGATTAATGAGGCATCTTCGTTTAGCGAAACCGACAACGAAGACATCTTACAGGCACGTGAAATTTTCAAGAATCTTAACAGCAAATTTAAAGAACAAACCTTAAAAGAAGCGAAAGAAGTTAAAGAAGTTGGCGGATTGTTCATAATAGGAACCGAACGCCACGAATCACGCAGAATAGATAATCAATTACGCGGTCGTTCTGGAAGACAAGGCGACCCAGGTGAAAGTCGGTTCTATTTATCGTTAGAAGACGATTTAATGCGCTTATTCGGCGGCGAACGCGTAGAAAAATTCATGGATTTCATAAAGGCAGAAGAAAACTTGCCAATTAAAAGCAAATTCCTAACAAAAGTTATTGCAAACGCTCAAGCGAAAATCGAAGGTCAGAATTTTTCTATTCGAAAAAATGTTTTGAAGTTTGATGATATTATGAATTCTCAGCGTGAAATAATATATGACCAACGTAATCAAGTTTTGGACGGCAACAACATGAGGATATACGTCAAAAACATGATTAGAGATACAATTAAATTAGTTGTTGGCCGCTATATTTCAGACAACGAAACCCCTGAACACTGGAACATTGATGGACTAAAAAGCTATTTTACGAACTACCTTGCCTCAGAAGAAGAACTAAAAAATGAAAAATTCGACAACTTCAACCAAAAAGATTATGAAGATTATTTCATGCACAAGGCCCTAGCTAGCTATAAAGAACGCGAACAAGCTTTTGGAGACGATCACATGCGTAGCGTGGAACGCATGGTTATTTTAAGAGTGGTGGATTCCAAGTGGACAGCGCATATTGACAACATGGAAGAACTCAGAAAAGGAATATATTTAAAATCATATGCCCAAAAAGACCCAGTCATTGAATATAGAATCGAAGGATTTGATATGTTTGACGAAATGATTGCAAACATAAAAGAAGACATAACCCATTTAATTTTAACCTTACACATCGATTCGGCTCAACAAATTAAACGAGAAGAAGTAAATAAAGTTCCAAACCCAGAAGATTTCAAAAAAAATGATTCTATAAAGCCTAGACCAGTTAGAATTCGTAAAAAAATTGGCAGGAATGATCCGTGCCCTTGCGGAAGTGGAAAAAAATTTAAAGATTGCTGCATAATTAAAAACGAAAAAAGCGAAAACAGAATCATGAGACTGAAAGATTTTCGCAAAAAAGTTGAACGTCGCCTTGCCGATGATTCAAATAGTTTGGAAGAATCTGGCACAAATTCAGATTCAGAAGATTAATATTAAAAATTTGATAAAACCGTGACAATAGTCGAAAGAACCAATCAAAATTTCATAATCAAGAAAATTATTGCAAACAATAGCGTATGATTTGTTCTATGAAATATTAATTCGATCATTAAAATTTATTGCGACGAATTTCTAGGTGAATTTTTAAATTTTCTTAAATTTTTGCTTTAATTTTGATTTTTAATGTAAATATTTTTATTAATTGCGGGCAGAATATTAATACAAACGCATTTTTATTTTACGACGTAATTTTACGCAGAAAGGAAGTGCTTTTGAATTGACAAAAACCAGCAGTGCAGGTAACAACAGCAGTAATGGCAAAAAATCAAGCAGCCCAACTTCAAAAACCACAACAACAACGGCTAGAAACAAAAAAAAATCCACTGCAAAAGCTCGCACGTCTATGGAAAAATTTAAAATGGAAGCTGCAAACGAAGTTGGAGTTAACTTAAAAGAAAGCGATAACGGCCATTTAACAGCTCGCCAAGCTGGTTCAATCGGTGGTCAGATGGTCAAAAAAATGATTGAATCATATAAGAAAAAATTAAAGTAAAACTCTGTTTCTTTTTAAAATGAAGGTTTTAAATTGTTTTTTATTTAATATATTATGATAAGTGCTGCTTTCTTGAAAAACAGCACTTTTTTCTACTCATCATCAAATTGCAACAACGAACTCATAATCATTATCGTTGAAAAAACAAGTTTATTGGTTTCTTCAAAACCCTCTTTGGAACAAATTTCAACATTGCGTAGAACCTGATTTTGCCTATTTAAATCCATCGTAAATTTGCCAATCCGTCTCTTAATTTCAGATATCTCACGACAAAATTCGAATCGTTTATTCAACAAATTGACTATTTGTAAATCAATTCCATCAACGAAAAACCTTAACCTTTCAAGTTCCAACGAACCATAAAGTCGCTGCAAATCCTTCAAATGAAACTCTCCATTTTTTTAAAACTATTATGTAATAATTTTCATCATAATTGCAAAACAAAAATCCAGATTATTCTAATAAACACAAAATCTTAACCAATCAATCCTTCGCGATATTATGAGACAAATCAAGAACCAATTTCAATTCTGTATGAAAATTCCTACCTACACCATCATATCACACAACCAACCCGTGATTTAAACTAACTCAACCATAGTTAAATATATTCTAAATCACCAAATCGTGGCCACTCTACCAAAATCTAATAATTCAATCA
>JAZUIR010000105.1:0-3208 GCA_045642305.1 Oscillospiraceae bacterium
CAAACAAAGTAAAATTTGCTAAAAAATTATTTTCATATATTAAAAATATATGCCTACAATCGACATTAAGATATGGATATAGCATATGTAATTTATTATATTTTAATCTTATATTGCTTTGTGGCTGTTTTGCTTTGTTTTTAATAACAATCTGCTACAACATTTTCAAATTAATATTTTTAAACCCAAACGTAACATATGATATGGAAACCGTCGATTTAAGACCAGTTCTTTTCAGTTTATTCCCAATTTCTTTCATAATTTTACAAACACATAACATAAAAAAACAGTCACTAAAACTGTCACCAAAATTTATAAAATTAATTAAATTAGTTCTATCAATTCTAATAATAATGGGCATGTATACAATATTTTACGCGCTAAATTTAAATTCAAAAGCAGTTTATTTCGACAGAAGAAAAAGAGTTCCACCATTCAGATCATTACAAATTAAAAACTTCAGAGGTTTCAACGACGTGTGGCGTGTAATCCTATTCTATTCTATATTAGTAATATCTTTAACCATATACGTTATCATAATCGATATGATTAAAAAACTGTGGAGAACGATAAAAACAAAAATTGCGAAAAACAAAAGCTCAACTCCACGTCACAATCAATAACTTCAAAATTTAATAATATTGCCTTACTATTACCAACTTAAACTTTAACAATATGTTCACAGCAAACAGATTAAAAAATAAAAAATGATATTAATATATTCCGATGGAGGCTAAATAAGATGGACTACAATTTCAAAGAAATCGAAAAAAAGTGGCAACAAATTTGGCAAACAGAACAAACTTTCAAGACTGAAACCGATTCAAAAAAACCAAAATACTACACCCTAGTAGAATTCCCATATCCATCGGCAAACGGGCTTCATGTGGGCCATTTAAGATCATATGTTGCATTAGACATAATTTCAAGAAAACGCAGAATGGAAGGATTCAACGTTTTGTTTCCCATGGGATGGGATGCATTTGGCCTGCCAACTGAAAACTTTGCAATAAAAAACCACATTCACCCCAAAGAAGTAACTGAAAAAAACATATCAAACTTCAAAAAACAGCTACAAAGCGTTGGTCTATCATTCGATTGGAGCCGTGAAGTTTCAACAACCGACCCAACCTACTATAGATGGACCCAATGGATTTTCATTCAAATGTTCAAAAACAATTTAGCATATAAACAACCGATGAAAGTCAATTGGTGCACCAGTTGCAACTGTGTTCTTGCAAATGAAGAAGTTTTAAACGGCAACATTTGTGAAAGATGTGGCAATGAAGTGATTTCAAAAAACAAATCACAATGGATGCTAAGAATAACAAAATATGCCGACAGGTTAATTAACGACTTGAACGACCTAAACTATGCTGAAAAAATAAAAACTCAACAAAGAAATTGGATTGGCAAAAGCACCGGCGCCCAAATAGATTTCAAAACAACTGCAAATTTCAACCTAAAAATCTATACTACACGACCAGAGACGATTTTTGGAGTAACATACATGGCGATAGCACCAGAACACCCGTTAATTGATCAAAAAACCGAATCAATCGAAAATCTAGATGAAATCCTAGAATATAAAAAAGAAGCGTCAAAAAAATCAGAATTCGAACGCAGCGAACTAACCAAACAAAAAACCGGCATTAAAATCAAAGGCATTGAGGCTATAAACCCAGCAAATTCAAAACAAATTCCAATTTTTGTTGCTGACTATGTTTTAATGAACTATGCCGACGGCGCAATAATGGCTGTTCCGGCTCATGACGAACGTGATTTAGAATTTGCTGAAAAATTTGGCATAGAATCAATCGAGGTTATTGATGAAAACAGCTCAACAATCGAAGCCGAAAAAATAGTAATTAATTCGCAATTTTTGAATGATTTAACGGTAAAAGATGCGAAAAACAAAATGATTGAATGGCTGCAACAACAAAAAATTGGCCAACAGCGAATCAACTACAAACTTCGCGACTGGATTTTTGCTCGTCAACGCTACTGGGGCGAACCTATTCCGATCGTGTTTTGTCCAAAATGTGGAGCTGTTGCTGTTCCAGAAGACGAACTACCAATTGAACTTCCGCAAACCATAAATATTTCTCCGAACCATGACGGCAATTCTCCATTAGAAAAAATCGATGATTTTGTTAACACTAAATGCCCACAATGTGGAGGAGCAGCAAAACGTGAAACCGACACAATGCCTCAATGGGCCGGCTCATCATGGTACTATCTACGTTATTGCAGCCCAAATTGCAAAACTTCCCCTGCCGATAAAACAGATCTAAACTATTGGATGCCTGTTGATTGGTATAACGGCGGCATGGAACACACAACATTGCATTTGCTATATTCAAGATTTTGGCACAAAGTTTTGTTTGATTTAAATATTGTTAATACACCAGAACCATATTTGAAACGGACAAGCCATGGCATGATTCTGGGTTCTAACGGCGAAAAAATGAGCAAATCACGCGGCAATGTTGTTAACCCCGACGACGTGGTGAATAAATTTGGAGCCGACACCACAAGACTATATGAAATGTTCATAGGAGATTTTGAAAAAACCGCGTTTTGGAATTCTTCATCCATTAAAGGATGTTACAGATTTTTAGAAAAATTTTGGAATTTACAGAATATGGTAGAATCGGGTGAAATTCGAAAAAAACTTGAAGTGGCATTAAATCAGTTAATAAAAAAAGTTAGCTATGACATTGAACATATGAAATTTAATACAGCAATCGCAGCACATATGAGCTTTCTGAATAAAATATATGAAACCAAAAAGATCACAACAAGCGAGCTTAAAATTTTAATCAAATTGCTAAGCCCTTTTGCACCACACATATGCGAAGAAATAAACGAAATTTTGGGAAACAAAAACCAAATTGCATATGAAAAATGGCCAACATTCGACTCACAAAAATGTGTTGAATCAACAGTTAATCTGCCAATTTGTGTGAATGGAAAACTCAGAGCAACAATTGAAATTGAAATAGATGCAACTGAACAACAAGCGATTAATCTTGCTAAATCTGACAAGAAAATTGCCGAAATATTGAAAAAAAATATTGAAATTAAATCAATCTTCGTGCCGAACAAGATGCTTAATTTTGTAGTAAAGTCAAAATAATAAAAAAAATAATTTTAGGAATGAAAAAATATGTTTCACATGAAACATATTTACCGCTAAAATTTAAAC
>JAZUIR010000106.1:0-2123 GCA_045642305.1 Oscillospiraceae bacterium
TTGGATTATATCGATGAAAAGTTTATTTACGAAGACCTTATAAATGAAAAAAATGAATCAAAAAATTTTGTGATTCACAAAAAACCACAAACCAGCAATACTATTTTTGAAGCAACAGCCAAACTAGCATCACAGAACAGGTTCAGATTTTTAACTAAAATAGAAAACAAGTTAGATGAAACAGAAAAATCTATTATGAAAGCAAGAGACGGAATCAAAACCCTAAAAATTTCAATTCCATGCAGACACTCAAATTCTCGTTACAGCAGTGTTATTATAAAATCAATGGAACAAACAGCTAAATTTTTAATAGAATTGTTTCCAATTTTAGCAAACTTAAAAGATTATTAAAGGAAAATAATTTAAAAATGAACAAATTTTTTAAAATTGATGAAAAATTGAAACAACTTGCTGCTGAATCAGAATTAGAGTGTTATGATATATTTAAAAAAATCGAACAGACTGAACTATATAACGAAAGCAAAACACTTAAAGCATTCATAGACAACAAGGTTAGCTCGTCGCATTTTATAGAAACGACAGGATATGGTTATGGTGATTCAGGCAAAGAAGTAATTGATAATGTGTTTAAACAAGTTTTTAGCTCCAAAGACGCTCTGGTACGATGCAATTTTGTTTCAGGCACGCACGCTATATCTGTTGCACTTTTTGCTCTACTCAAACCTACAGACACAATTTTGTCAGTCACAGGAACACCCTACGATACTGTACAGCAAATAATCGGAATTAACAAACTCAACAAAAACAATTGTAAAAATCTAAAAACATATGGAATAAATTATACACAAATTGAACTAACTAAAGATGACGATTTCGATTTTTATGAAATTAAACTGAAATTAAAAGAAAAAATAAAATTAATATACATACAACGATCAAAAGGATATTGCACACGACGATCAGTTAATATTGATAAAATAGAAAAACTAGTTAAGTTTGTTAAAGAGCTTAGCCCCAAAACCATAATTCTCGTAGATAATTGTTACGGAGAATTCGTTGAAAAAAAAGAACCAACCGAAGTTGGAGCCGATTTAATCTGTGGTTCTTTAATAAAAAATCCGGGAGGTGCTATAGCATCAAACGGCGGCTACATAGCAGGTGAAAAAAAATTAATCGAGAACTGCGCAAACACATTAACAGCTCCAGGACTCGGTAAAGAAGTGGGATGCAATTTCAACCAAAACAGAAACATTTTAATGGGAATTTTCGTTGCTGCACACGTGGTGGCAAACGCATTGAAAGTTTCTGCGTTTGCACGAACCGTATTCAAAAAAATAGGACTTGATGTTTTTCCAAAACCTAACGAAAAAACAAATAACGACATAGTTAGCGCAATAACACTAAGAAACGAAAAAACCCTTCTCAGCTTTTGTCACGGCATACAAAACAATTCGCCAATTGATTCTTTTTTAACTCCGCAAGCGTGGCCTATGCCGGGCTATGAACACGAAATAGTCATGGCATCAGGCAGCTTCACTAACGGCTCATCCATAGAAATTTCAGCAGACGCCCCAATGAAACCACCTTTCAATGCTTTCCTGCAAGGAGGCCTAACCTACAACACCGGAAAAATTTGCATACTCAACACAATACAAAAACTGGTGAATGAAAAGCTCATAGAACTCCAAAATTAAATTCTTTCCTTAACTTTAGCAGCTTTACCAGTCCTGTTTCTTAGGTAATATAATTTAGCACGTCTAACCTTTCCTCTTCTCACAACCCTAACATCTTTCACGTGAGGCGAATGAATCGGAAAAACCCTTTCAACTCCAACCCCGTTCGACACCTTTCGAACAGTGAAAGTCTCCGAGATTCGTGAATGTCTCCTAGCAATGACGGTGCCCTCAAAAACCTGAACACGCTGCTTATCACCTTCTTCTATTAGCACATCAACCTTAACCACATCACCCACGCAAAACTGAGGAACATTCTTTTTTATACATTTCTCACTTACCAAATCAACAGCATTAGCAAAACTTAACATAATCAATTAACCTCCATAAAAATCCAAACCCGTTTGGGCTAAACTTCCAACAACTCCCGACCATTTTAACATAAATTTTTTTAAAAAACAATAGTTAATTAAAACTACCACATCAAAT
>JAZUIR010000107.1:0-8490 GCA_045642305.1 Oscillospiraceae bacterium
TGAGTTTCAAAAAACCGTTTTCAGTGATATCGCTAACAATAAATCCTATTTCATCTATGTGAGCTGTTATAGTAACATTTATTTTGGTTTCATCTTCATCACAAATTTTTGCGACGACATTGCCGTGTGGTGTTGATTGAATATTGTTTGAAAATGGAACTAAAATTTTTTCTAAATGTTTTGCAAATTTTTTTTCATGTCCAGAAACTTTTCCAATTGAGCAAAAATCCAATAAAGTTTGCTTTAAATCCATAAATTAAAAATTTTCCTCGTTGTTATTTACAATATTTTTAAAATGGTTTCCGCGTTGTTCAAAGTTTTCGTATAGATCAAAGCTAGCACATGCAGGTGATAGAACTACAAAATCTCCATCTTTTGCGTTTTTAGCAGCTAATTTAACTGCTTGTTCCATATTCTCAACGTTCTTTATTTTAAGTTTTGTTTCATCAAAATTTGCACAATTTTTGATGGCATCTTCTATCTTTTTTTTGGTTGAACCCATCAAAATTATAATTTTAACCTTTTCCACAATTTTTGACGCTAATTCATTGAATGAAATTTTTTTGTCGTAACCACCGGCTATTAGAATTATTTTTTTTCTAAAGCATTCAAGCCCCGCAATGGTTCTGGTCGGAGTTGTTGCAATTGAATCGTTTAACCAGCAAACTCCATTTTTTTTCGTAATAAATTCTAGACGATGTTCAACGCCTCCGAAATTTTTTGCAGTTTTTTCAATCGATTTAATCGATACCATTTCAAACACTGCGGCTATTGCTGCTAAATAATTTTTTATGTTGTGAACGCCGACGATTTTGATTTTTTCAGCATCTAAAACTTTTGTTATTTCTGAATTTTTGGAATAATATATTGTTTTGTCAACTTCGTTGTAGAAAGAACCGTTGTTTATTTTTGAAACTGTACTAAATTTTTTTATAAAACTTCTGGAATTTTTTTCTAGGTAGCCACAAAACTGGTCGTCTGAATTTAAAATTAGAGTGCTGAAAGCGCCTTGATGTAGCAAAATGTTTAATTTAGAGTTAATATATTCTTTCATGTTTTTGTGAACATCTAAATGGTTGGGCGAAATGTTTGTTACAACTGCAATTTGTGGTGACTTACGCATGGAAATTAGTTGAAAACTTGAGAGCTCCACAACTGCAATGTCGCTTGGTTGTATTTTTTCGATTTTTTCAATTAAAGGTTTTCCAATGTTTCCACCCATATGAACATTGTAGCCTTGCTCTTTTAAAATTTTTGATATTATTGTTGTTGTCGTTGTTTTACCATCAGAACCTGTGACTCCGATTATTTTGCAAGGGCAAAAATCAAAAAACAATTCCATTTCTGAGGTTATGACAACCCCCTGTGAAATCGCATTCCTAATTTCTGCTTTTTTAAAATATACTCCAGGTGATCTAACTACTAAAACGAATTCTGTTAGATTCTTTAAATAATTTTCTCCACATGTGAATTTTACGCCATTTTGTTTCAAGCTTAAAACTTGTTCATTCAAACTCTTTTCTGATTTTAAATCAAGCAGTGTTATATTCAAAGGTTTTTTTGACGATTTTAACATTAAATTTATTGTACTTAAATTTGAAATTCCTGTCCCAATAAATGCTATCTTCTTTCCAGCTAAGCTTTTTAAGAATAGGTTAAAATTCAAAAACAAAATCAACCTCCAAATATTTATATTTAAATTCTAGCAACATTTGTTTGTTTCGCAGCTTTTGCAACCGCGGTTGAAATTTTTTCTCTAACCTGTGGATTAAATGCATCTGGAATAATATAATCGGCACTTAACTTGTTTTCATCAACAATGTCAGCTAATGCATAGGCCGCGGCAATTTTCATTTCATCGTTTATGTCACTGGCGCGAACATCTAACGCTCCTCTAAATATTCCAGGGAAGGCTAAAACATTATTAATTTGGTTGTTAAAATCGCTCCTGCCAGTTCCAACAACCGCAGCTCCCGATGCAATAGCCAAATCAGGCATAATTTCAGGAGTTGGATTAGCCATAGGAAACAAAATTGGATTTTTTGCCATGGATTTCACCATTTCAGGAGTTACAGTGTTTGGTGCAGAAACTCCGATGAAAACGTCGGCACCTTTAATAACTTCTTCAAGAGAACCTTTAATTTTGTCGAAATTTGAAATTTTTGCCATCTCCATCTTTTCATTATTCAAATCCCTTCTTCCGTCATATATTGCGCCTTTTCTGTCGCACATTATAACATTTTTTAAGCCAACCGCCATCAAAAGTTTTATTATTGCGATTCCTGCAGCTCCTGCGCCGCTTGTAACTATTTTAACTTCGTTTAATTTTTTTCCTGTGAATTTTAGCGCATTCAAAACTGCAGCCAGAGTCACAACTGCAGTTCCATGCTGATCGTCATGAAAAATTGGTATGTCACAGCATTGTTTGAGTTTTTTTTCTATTTCGAAACATCTGGGTGCCGAAATATCCTCTAGATTTATTCCGCCAAAACTGCCGCTTATCAAATTTATTGTGTTAACTATTTCATCCACATTTTTTGATTTTATGCATATTGGAATGGCATCTATGTTTCCAAATTTTTTAAATAAAACACACTTGCCTTCCATGACGGGCATTCCAGCTTCAGGGCCTATGTCTCCCAAGCCCAAAACGGCACTTCCATCGGTTACAACAGCAATTGAGTTCCACCTTCCAGTTAGTTCATAGCTTTTACTTACGTCCTTTTGAATTTCTAAGCATGGTGTAGCAACCCCTGGTGTGTAGGCGATAGATAAGTCATGCATTGTGTTCAACGGAACTTTAGGAACAACTTCTAGTTTCCCACGCCATTCACTGTGTTTTTCTAAAGCAATTTTCCCATAATCCATAAATAATCACCTGTCCTATGCTAAAAAATAAAATTCATATTTTTGCTTGTGTTTAGTCTATTAATATTTTTAATTTGATGAAGCATTTAAAATTTAGTTTTTTAATGAAACAGAAATGGTGCGCCCGGCAGAATTCGAATCTGTGACCTTTGGATCCGGAGTCCAACGCTCTATCCAGCTGAGCTACGGGCGCAAGTTAAAAAACTGTAAGATAATTTTATCATTAAAACTTAGTAATGGCAACTGTTTTGCAATAATTTTTTAATTAATTCAATTATAAATTTATTTAATTTAATTTATAAATTTAAATTTTAGTTTTTTGATTTCATTGACACTCGATACAAATTTTGTTAAAATGCTTGAATAAATTTAAATTTGTTAGCGTCGTGAAAATTTTTTGTGTGGGTTATATTTAAACTATGATTAAGAAGCTGGGTTTGTTTTTTTTCTTATTGTTTGCCATAGTAATTGTTTTCATTATTTTAATTTTAGGTTTTGGTTCAAAAACTGAAAGAAACGTTCACAGGAAAATTAATGTTATTGCAACAATTTTTCCGATTTATGATTTTGTTAGGCAGGTTGCATCTAATCAGATAAAAAATGGGGAAGTTAATTTGAAGATGTTGATGCCGCCTGGGGTTGATGCGCATTCGTTTGAGCCGACTCCCAATGATATAGAACTAATAAGAAAATGTGATTTGTTGTTCTATGTTGGAGGGAGAGATGATGCTTGGCTTGAGCAGATTTTAAATTCTTTTAATAAAAAAGGGGAAAGTAAAGTTAAATCGGTTAATTTTATTGATTTTTTGGGTTTGAATGAAAAAAATGAGAATTTTGATGAACATGCTTGGACTAGTCTAGATAATTCTTCCAAAATGGTTAATAAAATTTCATCTGTCATGATTGAGCTTGACCCGAAAAATTCTTCTAGCTATTCAGAAAATGCTGATTTGTATGTTAAAAAATTAGATGATTTAAAGAGTCGAATGATTAAAATTGTTGAAAATGGTAGGCGTAAGGTTTTGGTTTTTGCTGACAAGTTTCCTTTCAAAAATTTTGTTCATGAATTTAATTTAGATTATGTTACACCATATTTGAATTGTTCAGCCAAAACCGAGGTGTTAGCGCCTAAAATGGTTGATATTTCTAATTTTGTTAAAAGATCTGGTGTTCCTATTATTTTAAAAATCGAAAATGGAAATGATCATGTTGCTAAAATAATATCTGATGAAACTGGTGCTAAAATTAAGGTGTTCTATTTTTGCCATACGATTTCTAATGATGATTTTTATGGCGGTAAAACCTATTTAAGTTTTTTATAAAAAAATTTGTAATCTTTAAAAGAGGCATTGAATTAATCTATGGTTTTAATAAATTGCTCAAACCTATGTTTAACATATTCTTCAAGTGTGGTTGTTGAAGGTTTTTCGTTTAATTTTTGTGAGGGTGATTATGTTTGCATAGTCGGAGAAAATGGATCGGGAAAAAGCACTCTGCTTAAAGGGATTTTGGGTTTGAAGCTGTTAAAACATGGAAGTGTTGAGTTTTGCGGTGTTAATCGTAATGAAATTGGTTTTTTGCCACAGAAAATAAGTTTAAAGTCTGATTTTCCGGCAAGTGTGTTTGAAGTTGTTTTGTCGGGTTTTTGTGCTAAAATAAATTTTTTTAACCAATATAGTAGCGTTAAAAAGGCAAAAGCTTTTGAAATTTTAAAGCTTCTAAAAATTGAAGATTTAAAAAATAGTTCTTTTAGTGAGTTGTCACGTGGGCAACAGCAGCGAGTTTTGCTTGCGAGGGCTTTGTGCGCCACGGAAAAAATTTTATTTCTTGATGAGCCTTGTTCTGGTTTTGATCCTGTTGTTTCTGCAAATTTTTATAGAATAATTAGGCAGTTTAATCGGCAAAAAAGAGTTGCAATAGTTATGATAACTCACGATTTAAAACAAGTTTTTGATTCTGTAAAAACAGTAATTCATATGGATAAAAAGCCGATTTTTGTTGGAAGTTTGGAAAGCTATGTTGAAAGTGCAATTGGCAAGAGTTTTTTGGGAGGTTGTTGATTTTGTTGGAATCCTTTTCTAATCTTTTTTATTATCTTCTAATTTTTCTGAAGAAATTTTCAGAATTTTTTGGTTGTTATTTTATGATTAAAGCCTTGCTGGTTGGAGTTTTTGTTTCTGTTGCAACCTCACTACTTGGAGTGATTTTAGTTTTGAAGCGATATTCAATGATTGGTGATGGTCTTTCGCATGTTGGCTTTTCAACCTTCACTATTGCTCTAGTGTGTAACTGGGTTCCTTTTTTTTTGTCGATTCCTGTTGTTGTGCTGTCGTCAGTGCTTTTGTTATGGCTTAGTGAAAACAGCAAAATTAAGGGTGATGCTGCCATAGCGTTAATTTCTACAAGTTTTTTATCGATTGGAATAGTTGCAGTTTCACTAACTACCGGTATAAACACAAGCGTTTTAAGTTATATGTTCGGTAGCGTTTTAGCAGTAAACAATTTTGATTTAGTTATCAGTATTGTTTGTTCTTCGGTTGTTGTTTTGGTTTTTTTGTTTTTCTACAATAAACTTTTTGCAGTAAGTTTTGATGAAAATTTCGCAAAGGTTATTGGGTTGAGAACAAAACTATATGGTGTTTTAATTGCAGTTTTGATTGGCATTATGATAGTTATTGGAATGAAAATTATGGGTGCGCTATTAATTTCAAGTTTGATTGTTTTTCCTGCCTTGTCGGCGATGCGTGTTTTTAGAAGTTTTAAGTTGGTTGTTGCTGAATCGGTTATTATTTCGGTGTTTTGTTTTGTTTGTGGGTTAATTTTTTCCTATTTTTTAGCGTTGCCAACTGGTGCAACGGTTGTTCTAATTAATTTGGTTGTTTTTTTTATTCATTGCTTGACTGGTCGATTCAAAAAAATTTAATTTGGAGTTATGAATATGGTTTTTGGAAATGCGAAGATTTTTAAAAAAAAATTTGATGTGTTGAATTCTGGTTTCATAAGAACAAAAAATGGTTATATTGATGAAGTTGATTCTATGGAAAATTTTGTTCAAGGTGAAAATGAAGAATTTATTGATTGCAGTGGGCTTGAAATTGTTCCTGGTTTTGTAGATTGTCATAGTCATATTGGCATGTGGGAAAATGGTTTAAATTTTGAAGGAGCTGATGGAAATGAAGAAACTGAACCGGTTTGCCCACACCTGAGAGCAATTGACGGGATCAATCCGTTTGACGATGCTTTTGTTGATGCTTTCAGGGCCGGAATAACTACGGTTGTTACTGGGCCTGGCAGTGCAAATCCGATTGGAGGAAGTTTTGCTGCCCTAAAAACTGTTGGAAATTGTGTTGATGAAATGGCAATTAAAACTTCAGTGGGAATAAAATTTGCTCTTGGTGAGAATCCCAAAAATGTTTACGATGAGAAGGGGCAGTTTCCAACAACAAGGATGGCTATTGCTGCATCGATTCGTGAAACTTTAGAAAAGGCTAGGCGTTACTTAATAAGGTGTGAGGAAGCGAAAAGAGATATATCGATTGATGAGCCTGATTATGATATAAAATTAGAGTCGCTGAAGCCGCTTTTACGACGCGAGATTAAGGCTTTTTTTCATTGTCATAGAACAGATGACATTTTTACTGCAATAAGAATAGCAAAAGAATTTAATCTTGATTTGGTTTTGGTTCACGCAACTGAGGGTTATTTGATAGGACAAAGTTTGAAAAATGTTAAAATAATTTCGGGGCCTTTAATTTGTGATCGCCTAAAACCTGAGCTAAAAAATCATAGTGTGAATGGAGTTTTTGAGCTTTTCAATAAGATTGCAGATTTATGTATATGCACCGATCACCCTGTCGTTCCGGTTAATTTTTTTCTGCAGAGTTGTGCGGGTTTGAAAAAACGAGGGCTTTCAAGTTATGATATTTTAAGTTTAATAACTCAAAAACCTGCTGAAATTTGCGGCATATTTGATAAGGTTGGTTCAATAGAAAAATTGAAATGTGCAAATTTTGTTGCATTTAAGCAGGGAGATGATTTTTTTTCATTATATATTGAACCGAAATTTGTTGTGGTTGATGGGAAAATTGTTTTTGAGAACTAAAATTTCATTTGGGTTGTTAGTGTGTTGACAAGAATAATTTTTGTTTGTTTTGAATAGTATTGTTTTGCAAGCTGAATAAAAGAATTGTTGTTAAAAATTAAAAAATATTTTAAAAAAGTAAAATAAAATTTTCACAAATTGCCAACAATAGTTACATTGAGATGAAATCTAATATGTGATGTAGGAGTGTGTGGAATTTATGAAATTACGTGAAAAATTAAGTAACTTATTTTTAGTTTTGCAAAGATTTTTAATGAAAAAACAAGAAAATTTTAAGGTTAACAAGTTGAATGAATTGAATGTTTTAGAATCTAATCAAAATTTGTTAGAAGAATTAGATCAGGTTCAAAATCAATTACAATTAGCTCACGTTATTTTTAATTTTCAAACCAATATAGATTTGGTTGCATCGAGTATATATTACATTGATGCTTTAGAGACTAAATATAACTATTTAATTAAAGAAGCAAGGAAAAGACAGCTAAGATGTGCTTTAAAGCCAGTTTGATTTGCAAAAATTTGTTGTGAAGGTGAAAAATTTATGATTTATGTTAATTTAATAGTCTTGTTTGTTTCGATAACTATAATTTGCTACTACGCCAAATGTAAATCGTTTTTTAAGGCGTTTTTTATGGGTGCGTCATCCGGAATATTTGCGCTTGGAACAACAGTTTTGCTTTGTCCAGCTATGCTTAGTTTTAATTTTTTCACAGTTATTATGGCGGTTTTGGCTGGAGCTCCCGGAATAGGTTTAGAAATTTTAATTAAGCAGTTTCTTATTTAAAATTTGATTTTGCTATTTTTGAATTTTTTTATTAACAAAGTCAATTATTTTTTTATTCATTAATTTTTCGCCTTCTGTGCTGTCGGTTTTTATAAAAACTATTAGAGTTCGCAAAATTATTTTTATGTCTAGCCATAACGAATATTTTTGAATATATGAAAGGTCAAGTGCGAGCTTATCTTTTGGGGTTGTGTTATATTTTCCTGATATTTGAGCAAGACCGGTTAACCCAGCTTTAACCTTTAATCTATATTTAAATTCTGGAAGCTTTTGTTCGATTTTTTTAATATATTCTCTGCGTTCTGGTCGGGGGCCAACAAGGCTGAGTTCTCCCTTAAATATGTTAAAAAGTTGGGGTAATTCATCTATTCTGAATCGTCTTAAAAATTTTCCAACAAGTGTTATTCTTGCGTCGTTTTCTTTTGCAAGAACAGCACCTGTGTTTTGTTCTGCATTTAGTTTCATTGATCGAAATTTTAGCAGATAGAATTCCTTTTCGTTTTGGGTTAGGCGTTTTTGTTTAAAAAAAACAGGTCCGCCATCATAAATTTTTATGAGTAGCGCTGTCACTATCATTATCGGACTGGTTAAAACTAAAATTATTAATGAAAAGATTATGTCAATTATGCGTTTGAAAAACATTTGTTCAAAACTCATGTCAAAATTGTTTGATGAAAAAACCATAGAATCATCAACCATTAATTTCATGGAACTATATAGTAAAACATCGGCTATG
>JAZUIR010000108.1:0-2132 GCA_045642305.1 Oscillospiraceae bacterium
TATTTTAAGGAGTTGATTTTTTGAATTTGTTAAAATATTTTGGAACAAAAATGTTCGGTGATGAAATTATGCGAAATCGTTTGCCACGTGAAATTTATGAAAGTTTACGAAAATCAATCGAATTGTTTTTGCCATTAGATCCTGAAGTTGCTCCAGTAGTTGCAACAGCCATGAAAGATTGGGCAATTCAAAACGGCGCCACGCACTACACACATTGGTTTCAGCCCATGAATGGAATAACTGCAGGAAAACAAGAAAGTTTCATAGCACTAAAAAATTCAAAAATCCGTCTAGAGTTTTCAGGCAAAGAGCTAATTAAAGGGGAACCTGATGCTTCATCGTTTCCAAATGGGGGCCTGCGAAACACCTTTGAAGCTCGAGGATATACTACCTGGGATTGCACATCACCGGCATTTATAAAAAACAAATCATTATATATTCCAACAGCATTTTGTTCATATAACGGTGAGGCTCTTGACACTAAAACTCCTCTTCTAAAATCTATGGAAGTTGTTTCAAACGAATCGGTTAAAATTTTGAAAGAATTTGGTGATAATATAACAAATCGAGTTATTGCTAATGTAGGCGCTGAGCAAGAATATTTTTTAATAAGTCGTGAAAACTACGAAAGACGTCTTGATCTGAAAATTTGCGGTCGCACGCTTTTTGGCATGAAACCACCAAAAGGTCAGGAGATGGATGATCACTACTGCGGGAGAATTCGAATTAAAATTTCAAAATTCATGAACGAACTCGACAAAAATTTGTGGGCCTATGGAGTGTGTTCAAAAACTCGACATAATGAAGTCGCACCAGCGCAACATGAAATGGCTCCCATGTTTGAATCATGCAACGTTGCAGCGGATCATAATCAACTCATAATGGAAACTATGCGTGTTGTGGCAAAAAAAAATGGACTAGCTTGTTTGCTTCACGAAAAACCCTTTAAACATGTTAATGGATCGGGAAAACATGTTAATTGGTCGCTTTCTAAAATGCGCGGTGAAAATCTTCTAGATTGTGGAAGAACTAAAAAGGAATATATTCAATTTTTGATTTTTATTTGTGCAGTAATTCGTGGTGTCGACAAATATGCCGGTTTGTTGCAACTTTCAGTTTCCTGTGCTGGCAACGATTTAAGACTTGGCGGTCAGGAAGCTCCTCCTGCTATAGTTTCGATTTGTTTGGGAGAACATCTTTTAAAAATCTTAAATGAAATTGCATCGGGAAGTTTTAATTTTGATGATGAGTTTAATGATATTTTAGTAAGCGAAGTTAAAACATTGCCTAATTTACCTAAAGATGACAGCGACAGGAACAGAACTTCACCTTTTGCGTTTACCGGAAATAAGTTTGAGTTTAGAATGCTAGGTGCATCATCTTCAATTTCACTTTCAACCACCATAATAAACTTGATTGTTGCTGATTCTTTGAGGCATTTTGTTGAAATTATGAAAAAAGAAAACAATTTAGAAAAAAGCACAAAAAAAATAATAACCGAAACAATGCAACAACATGGCAGAGTAATTTTTAATGGCAATAGTTATTCAAAAAGTTGGAGTGAAGAAGCAAAAGCTCGAAATTTATGCGACATATGCGATAGCGTTTCTGCTGCAAAACAGTTTTTAGACGAAAAAAACATTAAATTATTCGAACGATTCGGTGTTTTATCGAAACAAGAATGTTATGCTCGATACAGAATAATGCTGAAAATATATGAAGAAACAATTTCGATTGAAGCTCACACTATGGTCGAAATGGTTAGCAAACAAATCATTCCTTCTATTTTGTCGTATTTAAATAAGATTAGCCAAACTTATTTGAATTTAAAAAAATGTGAAATAGAAAATTCTGTCATTTTAGATAACATTAAAACGATAAACAATGGAATCAAAAAAATTTCAAATAATAACACCAAATTAAAAGAACTTTTAAGTGAATTGAATGAGAAGCCTGTTGGTTTAGATAAAGCTGAATTCTGTCGCGATGAAATTTTGAATCAAATGAATTTGCTACGAGAAAGTGTTGACAATTTGGAACAATTTGTGCCTACTAGCGATTGTAATATGCCATCCACAATTGATTTACTATATAGAGTATAGAGTTTAGCTGTTGAAATTCTTAAATTTTTG